>CAYTPH010000005.1:0-24215 GCA_964439635.1 uncultured Terriglobales bacterium | reverse complement strand
CTCGAGCAACTGGCAGGTCTTGATGATCTCGTCGGCGTTCGTAGTGTCGAGTTCGATATCGAAGACATCGACGTCGGCGAAGCGCTTGAACAGGACGCCCTTGCCCTCCATGACGGGCTTGCCGGCCAGGGCGCCGGTGTGGCCCAGGCCGAGCACTGCGGTGCCGTTGCTGATCACCGCGACCAGGTTGCCGCGGGCGGTGTATTTGAAGGCGTCGTGCGGGTTCTTCTCGATCTCCAGGCAGGGTTCGGCCACGCCGGGCGTGTAGGCCAGGCTGAGGTCCAGTTGTGTGCGGCAGGGTTTGGTGGGAGTGACTTCGATCTTGCCGGGCCGCGCTCCAAAGTGGTAGTCGAGCGCTTCCTGCTTGCGAATGGCCATACTTCCTCCTTCGCCCCGCATTCCACAGGCTGGATACGCCTGAGAACCGCAAGGGCAAAGGAGAGGCCGAAGGAATCTTCGGCAATGTCTCTGCAAGCTACTAAAACCAAACGTTTTGTAGTTTGAGAGGCACTCCAGAAAGCGCGGCTTCGCATCCGAAATGGATCAAGTAGTGGGTGAACCCACCCGATTCGGCCTGATGTTTTGAGAATCGGTATCCGCGGCTACGGTTCCGGGGCCTTGCCCAGCACCGGTGAAGAATTACTGAACGGTGGGCGGAAGGTCCGCTTTTTCGGCTGCTTGAGTGGCTGCGCGATATCCCCCTCCCAGTCGGTTCCCTCAACCATACGAGCCGCCCTGAGAGCACCCCTTCTTCCTGTAAGCGTATGTCTGTCAATGAGTTAGATTCGCCGGCTCATGGCATGGCGCGTGCTTTTTCCACTTGCGAGGCGGGTGTCTGCCGGCCACGGGGAGGTGCGAATGATTGCGACTGGGGCACTGAACGCACCCCTGCTTGGGGTTCTGGGATGGCGGCTGGTCCGCATGATCGAGGTGCACTCCCACCAACTGGCCAAGGGGTTACTGGAGCGGATCCGCTCCAGCGAGCGCATGGCTGCCTTCACCACCCACGTGCCCCCGGAGGAACTCGAGCAGCGCGTCTACGAGATTTACAACCACCTGGGCGAGTGGCTGCTGAAGAAGACGGAAGCGGACGTGGAGCGCCGCTACGTCGCCATCGGGGAGCGCCGGGCCGCCCAGGGCGTCACTTTGAGCCAGCTGCTGTTCATGATCGTGGCCACCAAGGAGCACCTGTGGGAGTACGTGAGCCGGGAGGCGCTGGCCGACCGCCCGGTGGAGCTGTTCCAGGAGCTGGAGCTGTTCCAGCTGGTGGACCAATTCTTCGATCGTGCGCTGTATTTCGCCGCGATCGGCTACGAACGCGCTGCTGCGGCGCGCCACTGAGGGGAACGGAGAGGAATCGAGGGAACGATGTCCTGGATGGATGCCTACAAGGAAAAGCTGATGTCGCCGCGCGAGGCGCTGCGCTGCGTGGAATCGCACATGCGCGTCTACATCCAGCCCGGCTGCGCCGAGCCGGAAGCGCTGGTGGAAGCGCTGATCGAGCGCGCGCCCTTCGTGAAGGACGTGGAGCTCGTCCACCTGCTGACCCTGGGCCGGGCCGACTACATCAAGCCGGAGATGGAAGGCCATTTCCGTCATAACGCGCTGTTCATCGGCGGCAACGTCCGCCAGGCGGTCAACGACGGCCGCGCCGACTACACCCCGGTCTTCCTGAGCGAGATCGAGTGGCTGTTCGAAAGCGGCGAGATGCCGCTGGACGTGGCCCTCATCCAGGTCTCGCCGCCGGACGCGCATGGCTTCTGCTCCTTCGGCGTGGGCGTGGACACCACCCTCACCGCCGCCAAGAAGGCGCGTTACGTCGTCGCCCAGGTGAACGCCAACATGCCCCGCACCTACGGCGATAGCTTCATCCACATCGGCGACATCGACGCCGTGGTGGAGGACTCCCGCCCCCTGTGTGAGCTGAAGAAGGAAGACCTGACCGACCTGCACAAGGCCATCGGCCGCCACGTCGCCGGCCTGATCGACGACGGCTGCACCCTGCAGATGGGCATTGGCGGCATCCCCGACGCGGTGCTCACCTGCCTGACCGACCGCAAGGACCTGGGCGTGCACACCGAGATGCTGTCGGACAACATCATCCCGCTGATCAACTCCGGGGTGATCAACGGGCGCCGCAAGACGCTGCACCCGCGCAAGATCATCCTGGGCTTCGCCCTGGGGACCAAGGAGCTGTTTGACTACGTCCACGACAACCCCATCTTCGAGTTCCACCCCAACGCCTACACCAACAACCCCATGGTGGTGGCGCAGAACGACCGCATGGTGGCCATCAACTCGGCCCTGCAGGTGGACATCACCGGGCAGGTGTGCGCGGATTCCATCGGCAACACGTTCTACAGCGGCATCGGCGGGCAGGTGGACTTCATCCGCGGCTCGGCGCGCTCCAAGGGCGGCAAGCCCATCATCGCGCTGCCTTCCACGGCCAAGAACGACACCGTCTCCCGCATCGTGCCCATGCTGGCGCCGGGCGCCGGGGTAGTGACCTCGCGGGGCGCGGTGCATTACGTCGCCACCGAGTACGGGGTGGCGTACCTGCACGGGCGCAGCATCCGGCAGCGTGCCGAAGCGCTGATCCAGATCGCCCATCCCAAGTTCCGCGAAGAGCTGTACCGGTATTGCGAACAAACCAAGTGGCTGCGGAAGCCTACGGCTGCCGCCGCCGCAACGAGGTGAACACCATGGCTGGACCCCGCGGCTTCGTGAAAGTGGACCCGGAGGAATGCAAGGGATGCGGGCTGTGCGTGGAGTCGTGCCCGCCCAAGTGCCTGGAGCTGCTGCCGGAGCTGAACGCCTACGGCGTGCACCCGGCGCACTACACGGGCGAGGACTGCACCGGCTGCGGCATCTGCTTCTACTGCTGCCCCGAGCCGGGAGCGATCACCGTGTACCGCCAGCCGGTGGTGAAGGCGCAGGCGGCGGAGGTGGCGCGTGCGGCGACTGTGTAAGGGCAACGAAGCCATCGTCAAGGGCGCCATCCAGGCGGGTTGCCGCGCTTTCTACGGTTACCCCATCACCCCGGCCAGCGAGATCGCCGAGGCGGCGGCGCTCTACATTCCGCAGGTCGGCGGCACCTTCCTGCAGGCGGAGAGCGAGGTGGCGGCCATCAACATGGTGTACGGCGCCGCCTCTGCCGGGCAGCGCGTCATGACCGCTTCGTCCGGGCCGGGCCTGAGCCTGATGCAGGAAGGCCTGTCCTACATCGCCGGCGCCGAGCTGCCCTGCGTGGTGGTGGACGTGGTGCGCGGCGGTCCCGGGCTGGGCAACATCGCCCCCGAGCAAAGCGACTACTTCGCCATGGTCAAGGGCGGCGGCCACGGCAACTACAAGAACTTCGTGGTCGCTCCCGCCTCGGTGCAGGAGATGTGCGACCTGACCATCCTGGCCTTCGAGCTGGCCGACCGCTACCGCAACCCCGCCATCGTGCTCACCGACGGCTTCGTGGGGCAGATGATGGAGTCGCTGGAGATGGAAGACCGCGAGATCCTGCTCCCCGACAAGCCCTGGGCGGTGAAGGGCAATCCGGAGACGCAGAAGAACCTGATCAGCTCGATCTTCCTGGAGCCCGACGAGCTGGAGGCACACGTGCGCAAGCTCGAGGCCAAGTACAAGTCGGCCGAGGTCGAGGCTTGCCACGAGCTCTACCGCGCCGACGATGCCGAGGTGCTGCTGGTGGGCTACGGGATCGTGTCGCGCGTCCTGCGCTCCACGGTGGACGAGCTGCGCAAGTTCGGGCTGAAGGCGGGGCTGTTCCGGCCGATCACCCTGTGGCCCTTCCCGTCGCAAGCCCTGGCGCACGCCGCCCGCCGCTGCCGCGCCGTGCAGGTGGTGGAGATGAGCACCGGGCAGATGGTCGAGGACGTCCGCCTGGCGGTGAACGGCAGCGTCCCGGTGGAGTTGTACAGCCGCGTCGGCGGCAACGTCCCGCAGGTGGACGAGGTGCGCGATCACGTGCTGGCGCAGGCGGCCAGCTTCGTCAGCTAGGAGGCATCGTGTCCGATTACCAGGTGGCGCAACACAAGTCGCCGCTCTTCTACGACCGCTACGAGCGTAAGGCGGAGCTGCAGCACCAGACCCACTACTGTCCCGGCTGCGGCCACGGCATCGCCCACAAGCTGATCGCCGAGGCGCTGGCTGACATGGGCCTGCAGGAGCGCAGCGTGTTCATCAGCCCGGTGGGCTGCTCCGTCTTCGCCTATTACTACTTCGATGTGGGCAACGTGCAGGCGGCGCACGGGCGTACTCCGGCGGTGGCGACCGCGGTGAAGCGCGCCCATCCCAACTCCATCGTCATCGGCTATCAGGGCGACGGCGACCTGGCCGCCATCGGTACGGCCGAGATCCTGCACGCCGCCAACCGCGGCGAGAACATCACCTGCTTCTTCGTCAATAACGCCATTTACGGCATGACCGGCGGGCAGATGGCCCCGACCACACTGGTCGGGCAGAGCAGCACCACCAGCCCCTGGGGACGCCGCCCCAACAACGAAGGCTACCCGCTGCACGTTGCCGAGCTGCTGGCCACGCTGCAGGCGCCGGTGTACATCGAGCGGGTGGCGCTGAGCGACAACAAGAACATCATGAAGGCGCGCCGCGCCGTGCGGAAGGCCATCGAGAACCAGCGCGACGGCCTGGGCTTCTCTCTGGTCGAGATCCTCTCCCCCTGCCCCACCATCTGGAAGATGGACCCGGTGAAGGCGCGCGAGTGGGTGGCCAGCACCATGATCCCGCAGTTCCCCCTGGCCTGCTTCCGCGACAAGAAACCCGAACTCCAGAAGGTGGATGTTCCGCAGAGGTCGGTGGCTGAGGTGCTGGAGCTTGCGGAGGAGCCTCTGGAGGTCACGCCGCACAAGTCGCATGCCCGCGACATCAGGATCAAGGTGGCCGGCTTCGGCGGCCAGGGCGTCCTGCTGCTCGGCCAGTTGCTGGCCGAGATGGGCATGCGCGAGCAGATGGAGGTGAGCTGGCTGCCCAGCTACGGGCCGGAAATGCGCTCCGGCAGCGCCCACTGCCACGTGTGCTTCTCCCACGAGCGCATCGGGTCACCGCTCATCCAGCATCCCGACGTGGTCATCGCCATGAACGAGATCTCCCTGCGCAAGTTCGCGCCCCAGGTCAAGTCCGGCGGGCTCGTCCTCTACAACCGCGACTCGCTGCCCATGGACTTCGAGGCCCCGGCCAACGTGCGCGTGATCAGCGTGCCCGCTTCCGACATCGCTGACCAGCTGGGCAACACCAAGGTCGCCAACGTGGTGATGCTGGGCGCGCTGCTGTCGGAGACCGAGTGCCTGCCGGCGGCCACGGCCCTGGCGGTGCTCGGCAGCAAGCTCCCGGCCAAGTTCCTGGAGATCAACCGCAAGGCCCTGGAGGCGGGCCGCCGCTACGACCAGCGCGAAGTGCACCTGTCGCTGTCGCAGCCCGACGGCTTCGCCGGCTAGAACCGGTCATCCGCCCGGGCGGGTTTCATTCCATCCGCGCGCCAGCAGGCGAGGCGCCCCGCCCGGGCGGCCCTTGTACCGCCCGAGTGCCCTATGTCACTCCCACCAGTGACCGTCGTCACAGCCAGGCGCCCGCTCTCCCGGATAGCGTAGCTGCACCCCGGAGGTGGGGATGCCCGAGCGCCCGCCCGCCATCGACTTCATGTACTACGTGGCCACCCGCGCGTTCATGGAACAGTGGGACCGCGCCAAGCAGGGCGAGCTGGTCTGCCGCATGGAGAAGGCCATCGGCGGCCTGCCGCGCTACGACTCCATCCCCGCCATGCTGGCCCAGATGGACGCCGCCGGCGTGGACAAGGTCTTCATCGTGCAGTGCAAGATGTGGTCCTACTGGCGCAAGTGGATGTACATGGACACCCAGCTGGAGGACGTGCTCCAGTACACCCAGCAGTGGCCGGAGCGCTTCGTGGGCCTGGCCGGCTACAACCCCTTCCGCATCCGCGAGAGCCTGGCGGAGATCGAGACGGCGGTCACCCGCTACGGCTTCCGGGGCGTGTACGTCCACATCTACGGCTTCGACATCCCGCTCAACGACCGCAAGATGTACCCGCTCTACGCCAAGTGCGTGGAGCTGGGCGTGCCGGTCTCGATGCAGGTCGGGCACGTGCTCGAAGCCATGCCGTCGGATTGCGCGCGCCCCATGGACCTGGACCGCATCGCCTGCGATTTTCCCGATCTCAAGATGATCGGGGCACATACCGGCTGGCCCTGGGTGGATGAGCTGATCTCCGTCTGCTACAAGTGGGAACACATCTGGTTCGGCGTGGATGCGTGGATGCCCAAGTACCTGTCGCCGCAGATCATCCAATTCGTGAACAGCCGCTTGGGACGCGACCGCTGCCTGTGGGGCACCAACGGCCTGCCCTGGGCGGAGAGCCTGAAGCAGGTGGACGAACTGGGCCTGAAGGAGGACGTGAAGCGCAAGCTGCTGCGCGAGAACGCCGTCGAGCTGTTCAAGCTGGAGCCGGCGGCGGCGGCGACGGCTGCACCCGTCGCGGGAGCGCGGGCATGAGCCTGGTCGAGTTGACCGGAAGGACGGCCATCGTCACCGGGGGCGCGCGCGGCATCGGCCGCGCCATCGTGGAGGCCCTGGCGCAAGCCGGCGCCGACGTGGTGATCGGCGACCTGCGGCTGGAGCAGGCGGAGGCGACCGCCGACCAGATCTCCCGGGCCACCGGCCGGCGCATCCTGGCATGCGCCACCGACGTCACCCGCCTGGAGGACGTCGAGCGCCTGCGCGACACCGCGATCGCGGAGCTGGGCAGGATCGACGTGCTGATCAACAACGCCGGCTGGGACCGCATCACCCCGTTCCTCAAGACGACGCCCGAGTTCTGGGACCGGGTGATCGCCATCAACTACAAAGGCGTGCTGCACACCTGCTACGCCGTGCTGCCGCACATGGCGGAGCGCAAGCAGGGAAGCATCGTCAACATCAGCTCCGATTCGGCGCGGGTGGGCTCCATGGGCGAGGCCATCTACGCTGGCGCCAAGGCGGCGGTCATCGCCTTCTCCAAGACGCTGGCGCGGGAGCACGCCCGCGACAACATCCGGGTGAACGTCATCTGCCCGGGCCTGGTGGAGACCGGGCTGCTGGACGAGCTCCGCGAGGACGCCTTCGCCGGCAAGGTGCTGGGCTCGATCGTGAATTTCATCCCGCTGAAACGCTTCGCCGAGCCGTGTGAGATCGCGCCCCTGGCCGTGTTCCTGGCCTCGGACGCGGCCCGCTACATCACCGGCCAGGTCACGAGCGTGAACGGCGGCCTCACCATGGTGGGCTGAGACCAAGGAGACAAGGGCTAGGGTGCGACGTGGGTGCGACGATAGAACGAACGTTCGATAGGTACACGGAACTGGCGCAGGACCCTGAGTTCGCCGCCGTGCGCCGCTGGAAGCAGGAGCACGGGCGCCCGGCCGTGGGCTACTTCCCGGTATACGCGCCGCTGGAGCTCATTCACGCCGCCGGCATGCTGCCGGTCGGCCTGCACGGCGCCGGCGACCAGCTCGACCTGCAGCACGCCGACTCCCGCTTCGGTTCCTTCATCTGCTCCATCGTGAAGACCACGCTGGAACTGGGCATGACCGGACGCCTGGACGTCTTCGACGGGCTGTTGTTCAGCTCCATCTGCGACTCGGCGCGCAACCTCGCCTTCGTGATGAAGCGCAACTTCCCGGCGACGTACGTGGAGTTCCTCCACCTGCCGCACAATCCCGAGTCGCCCGCCAGCGCCGGGTTCCTTCGCGCCGAGTACGAGAGGCTGAAGGTTGAACTGGAACGGATCGGCGGCCGGGTGGTCACCGAGGACGCGCTGGCCGCTTCCATCCGCGTGTACAACGAGAACCGTGCCCTCATGCGCGAGCTGTACGAGCTGCGCCGGAAGCATCCCGAGCTGCTGCCCACCTCGGAGCTGTACGCGCTGGTGCGCTGCGGCAACTTCATTCCGGTGGAGGAACACATCGTGTACTTGCGGGAGGCGCTGGGTGAGATCCGCGGCCGCAGCGGCAAGCGGCGCGACGCAGTCCGCATCCTGATCGAGGGCTCCTTCTGCGAGCAGCCACCGCTCGACCTGATCAAGCTGCTGGAGCAGGCCGGTTGCTACGTGGTGGACGACGACTTCATCCTGGGGCCACGCTGGTTCACCGCCGACGTGCCCACCACCGGCGACCCGCTGCTGGCGCTGGCGGAGAGCTACCTGGACCGCTCCGTCTGCTCCTCGGTGCGTCACGATTTCCGCCGCCCGCGGCACAAGGAGCTGGTGGAGCGGGTGCGGCGCTCCCAGGCGGATGCCGTGCTGTTCCTGATCGCCAAGTTCTGCGAGCCGGCCTACTTCGATTACGTGCTCTTTAAGAAGGAGGTGGAGGCCGCCGGCATCCCCCACCTGCTGATGGAGTTCGAGGAAAAGATGTTCACCTTCGAGCGGCTGCGGACCGAGGTGGAGACCTTCGTCGAGTCGCTGCTGTTCGATTGAGGCGCCATGACGACCACGAGCGAATACCGCGGCAGCATCCACCAGCGCCAGAAAGAGCTGATGGTGAGGTGGTACGAGCGGCTGGACCAGGCGGCCGAGGGCGGCGACCCACCCAGCGTCGCCATGATGATCAGCGGCAACTGTGTGGAGCTGTTGGAGGCCTTCGGGGCCGTGCCGCTGTACCCCGAGGTGAACGCGCTGCAGCTGGCCATCCGCCACCAATCGCTGGAGCCGATCCTGCTGGCCGAGGAACTGGGCTACGCCGCCGACAACTGCGCCTACGTCAAGGCCGATATCGGCGCCTACCTGAAGGGCATCACGCCCACCGGCGGCAAGCTGCCCAAGCCCACGCTGGTGCTGTGCAACTTCGTGGGCTGCAACACCTACATCAAGTGGTTCGAGCACGTGGCCGAATTCGCCGGCTCGCCGCTGTACATGCTGGACGTGCCCTTCCTGCGCGTGGCGGAGCCTTCGGCGGCTGACCTGGACTACGTGGTCAAGCAGCTCAAGGAGGTCATCGCCAAGCTGGAGGCGCTGACCGGGCGCAAGTTCGACTTCGACCGTTTCCGCGAGGCGGTGCGCTGTTCGGCGCGGGTGGAGGAGCTGTGGTCGCGCATCAAGCACCTGGCGCGGCGGACGCCCTCGCCTTTCGACGCCTACTTCGACGCCATCACCCTGATGGGGCCGCTGTACGTCTACCGCGCCACCCCCGAAGGGGTCGACTTCTTCGAGGCCGCGCTGCAGGAACTGGAAGAGAAGGCGGCGCTCAGCCAGGGACTCCACGACCAGGAGAAGTTCCGGGTGGTGGTCGAAGGCCCGCCGCCGTACCCGTACTTCCGCACCTTCCGCGACATGTTCGCCAAGTGGAAGGCGACCGCCGTTGCCTCCACCTACTCGACGGTCGGCGGCCTGTGGGAGTTCGGCGACCGCCACGATCCCGAGCGGCCGTTCGAGGCGGTGGCCATGCACATGCTTTCCCAGAACGTCACCAATCGCAACTACCTGCAGCGCTACGAGCAGATCCGCCGCTACCTGGAAGAGTGGAACGCCAGCGGGCTCATCATCCACTTCGTCAAGAGCTGCCGGCTGTTCTCCGCCGGGCAGGGCGACATGCGCGACTACTTCACCCGCACCTTGGGAGTGCCGACGCTGTACCTGGAGTCGGACCTGGAGGACCCGCGTTATTTCGCGGAGGCGCAGACCCGCAACCGCATCGACGCCTTCTTCGAGTCGCTGGAACACCAGCAGCACACCCGCGCCGCGCGCGCGCAAGGAGGAGCATGAGATTCGCCGCCGGAGTGGACGTCGGGTCCACCCAGACCAAGGCCGTGCTGATGCAGGAGAACGGAGGCAACGGCGCCCGCATCGTCGCCCGGGCGCTGGTGGACACCGGCGCCAACGTGCAGAAGGCGGCGGAGAACGGCTTCCTGCAAGCCTGCCGCGAAGCCGATGTGGCCGCGCCCGACGTGGGCTTCGTGGTCGGGACCGGCTACGGCCGCTACAAGATCACCTTCGGCAACACCCAGATGACCGAGATCGCTTGCCATGCCCGCGGCGCGCACTTCCTCTTCCCCAACACGCGCACCGTCATCGACATGGGCGGGCAGGACTCCAAGGCCATCAGCGTGGGCAGCGATGGCGAGGTGCTGGATTTCGTGATGAACGACAAGTGCGCCGCCGGCACCGGCCGTTTCCTCGCCAATGCCGCCGACGTGATGGGCATCAGCCTCGACGAGGTCGGGCCGCTGTCACTGCGCGGCACCCGCCCGGTGAAGATTACCACGGTGTGCACGGTGTTCGTCGAATCCGACATCCTCTCCTACCTGGCGCAGGACAAGAAGCCGGAGGACATCCTGAAAGGGGTGAACCTGGCCATCGCCAAGCGCACCGTGTCGCTGGCGCGGCGGGTGCCGATCGAGCCGGGCGTCACCATCACCGGCGGCGTGGCGCGCAACATCGGCATGGTGAGCGCGCTCAGCGAGGTGCTGAACGCCGAATTGCAGGTCAGCCCGGACGCGCACTTCTGCGGCGCCATCGGGGCGGCGCTGTTCGCCCTGGAGAAGATGGACCAGAGCTTTGAAGCCGGAATATGGAGGCCGACGCATGCGGCTGGTAGCGGGCATTGACGTAGGTTCGGGCGCCACCAAGGCGGTCGTGATGCGGGCCTGGGACGAGGCGGCCGAAGTCGCCGGCCGCGGGCTGGTGCGCACCGGCGTGCAGTTGGACAAGGCCGCGCGCGAGGCGCTGCAGGCCGCGGCGGAGTCAGCCGGGGTCGCGCCCGGGGACGTTTCCTATGTCGCGACCACCGGGTTCGGACGGTACAGCGTCAGCTTCCGCGACATCCAGGTGACGGAGATCACCAGCGCCGCCCGCGGCGCCCGTCACCTGCTGCCCTCCGCCACGGCGGTGCTCGACATCGGCAGCCAGTCCACCCGCGCCCTCACCCTCAACCAGCAGGGCAAGGTGCGGCTGTTCAAGACCAACGACAAGTGCGCCGCCGGCTCCGGCAGCTTCATCGTGCGTGCCGCCAAGTACCTCCAGGTCCCGCTCGAGGACGTGGGCTCGATCGCCGTGCGCGCCAGCAATCCGCAGCCCATCTCGAGCATCTGCGCCGTGCTCGCCGAGAGCGAGATCATTAACCACGTGAGCGCCGGGGTAAGCGTGGAGGACATCCTGCGTGGCATCTACGATTCGCTCGCCGAGCGGGCCTCGTTGCTGCTGAAGCGCGCGGGATGGGCGGGCGGACTGGTCTTCATCGGCGGGGTCGCCCGCCAGGCCGGCATGGTCAAGGCGCTGGAGGCGCGGCTGGGCGGGCCGGTGGAGGTTCCGCCCCACGCGGAGTACGTGTGCGCCACCGGCGCGGCGCTGCTGGGATGGCAGCGGATGCGGGCGGTGGCCGCGGCGCAGCCCGCGCCGTCCTCCGCGGTCGCATCCGACTGAGCATGCCGCGCACCCGGGCCACCGTCGCACCGCTCGTGCTCAAGCGCGTCGCTGCCTACCTGCGGCGGCACCGCAAGGTCGCCTGACGCGCTACAATCGCCGTCTCCTATGGCCACCGACATCGCCAAAGCCTGGACGCTGGAGTCACGCCTCTACCGCGATCCGGCGGTGCTGGACGACGAACGCGAAAAGATCTTCGCCTCCACATGGCAGGTAGTCGGCCGCGCCGCACAGCTCGCGAACCCGGGCGACTTCTTCACCCTCGAGCTCGCGGGGGAACCGCTGCTGCTGGTGCGGGACAGTGCAGGGCGGCTGCGCGGCTTCTACAACGTCTGCCGCCACCGCGCCGGCCCGCCCGCCGAGGGCTGCGGCTCGCGCAAGGTCTTCCGCTGCGGCTATCACGGCTGGACCTACTCGCTGGACGGGAAGCTGATCACCGCGCCGGAGATGGAGGGCGTCGAGGAGTTCCGACACGAGGAGTTCGGCCTGCGTCCCATCCACACCGCCGAATGGGGCGGGCTGGTCTTCGTCAATCTGGCAGAGCGGCCCCAGCCGCTGCTCGCCTTCCTGGGCGAGATGCCGAAGCAGGCGGCGCGCTACGGCTTCGAGCGCATGCGCTTCTTCGCCCGCCGCGACTACGTGATGGAATGCAACTGGAAGACCTACATCGACAACTTCCTGGAGGGCTACCACCTGCCCAGCGTCCATCCCGGGCTCAACAAAGAACTCGACTACGGCAGCTACGTGACCGAGAACTACGCGACGTACACGCGGCAGGTGAGCCCGCTGCGCTCCGACTCGGGCGACGGCCAGCGCCGCTACAAGCAGACCACCGGCTCCGACGTGGCGGATTACTTCTGGATCTTTCCCAACTGGATGCTGAACTGCTATCCCGACAACGTCTCGCTGAACATCGTGCGCCCCCTGGGACCGGAGAAGTGCGTCGCCGTCTTCGAGTGGTACTTTCCCGAGGAGGCGTTCGCCACCGACCTGCCGCAGAAGACCGTGGACTTCAGCGATTCGGTGCAGATCGAGGACGGCCACATCTGCGAGGTGGTGCAGCGCAATCTGCGCTCGCGCAGCTACCAGCGCGGCCGCTACAGCGTGAAGCAGGAACGCTGCCTGCACCACTTCCACACGTTGTACGCGCAGGCCATGGAGAAGCCGCCGGCAGGTAGCCGTCGGTCATCCGTCAAGCCGCGGTCGAGACGTGCGTCTCATCGAGGGAAGTAGGGGAATCGGTCAGCGCGGAGTGAGCAGGAAGTCAGCAGCTCCCAGCGGCTGCGACGTGTATCCCAGCTGGCCCAGGAAGGCCAGGCAGTCCTGCTCCAGCTGCTGGCTGTGCACGGAAAGGAAGACGGCCGGCCTGGCTGCGGCAATGAGCTCGCGCCCGCCATGCAGCGCCTGCAGCTCCGCCCCTTCGACGTCGATCTTTATCACCTGCGGCCCCGGCAGGCCCAGGGAATCCAGGGTCGCGGTTCGGACCTGCAGCGGGCCTTCGGAAGACAGGTGTCCCACGCCGGAGCCGGCGCGGTTGTCGAACTGGGCGGTACCTTCGCGGTCGCTGATGGCGACCTCCAGGACCTGCACATTCGCACAGCGGTTCAGCTGGACGTGTGTCTGAAGCTTCGCCCGGTTGCGCGGTGAGGGTTCAAAAGCGAAGACCTTTCCGGTGGGGCCGGTCAATGCCGAAGCCAGCAGCGTGTAGTAGCCGAAGTGGGCGCCGACGTCGTACACCACGGCGCCGGGCCGGACCGCTTCCACGAAGGCGGCGGTCTGCTGCGGCTCGTAGCTGCCGAGAAAAAAATTGATGCGCGTTGCCAGCAGCCAGCGCTTCCCCCGCAGCGGTCCTTTCAGGATCGGCAGGGCGGCTGGCATCGCCTACTGGCCTTCTCCGGTGTCCACGCCCAGGTCCTTCGGTGGCGGGGGGATGGTGATGTCGATGGGCTGGACCGGTCCCAGGCTGGTCAGCGGCTTGTCAAATTCCGCCGAATGCCCCACTACGAGCACGGCCAGTCGGCCGCGGTCGAGGTACTTCCTGGCGACGCGTGCCACGTCCGCCGGGGTGACCTTCTGGATCTCGACCGGGTAGCGCTCGACGAAGTCCAGCGGGTACCCGTAGAACTCCAACGTGGCTTTCTCGCGCAGCACCTTTTCCCTGGAGTCGTAATTGAAGACGAAGGAGTTGAGGAGCGTGTCTTTGGCGCGGCGGATCTCCGCCTCGCTCGGCGGGTTCTTGATCATGCCTTCGACCTCCTCGTAGAGCGCTTCGACCGCCTCCACCGTGGATTCGGATTTCGTTCCCATGCTCAGCCGCATCATCCCCGGGTGGTCGAAGGGGACGCTGATGCCGCCGCCGACGGCGTACGCCAGCCCCTTGTTGGAGCGGATGTTGGTGACCAGGCGCGCCGAGAAGCCGCCGCCCAGCACTTCGTTCATCACCTCGATAGCGTAGTAATCGGGATTACGGCGAGTGATGTCCACCGAGTACACCATGCGGATGGCGCTCTGGTTCACGTCGTCTTTGCCGACAAAGTAGACCCCGGGCTTGGCGCTCTTGAATTCCGCTTCCGTCCTGGCGGCGGGCGTGCCGCGCTTCCACGGCTCGAAGATCTTCCTGCCGGGTGACCGCCGCGACCGTGGCGTACTCGGCGGTGCGGGCGTAGGGGTTTGCCGGGCCGTACCCCAGCTTCGCGGCCTCACGTCCGGCGATGGAACCGATCTGGTCGTTGCGGCGCGAGATATCGGTGTAGAGCTGCTGCTTGGCCAGCTCGATCTTGTCCTCGCGGAACTCGGGGTTCTGTAGCACGTCGAGGAAGACGGCGAAGACATCGTCGAAATCCTGCTTCAGCGAACTCCACGACACGCTGGTCGAATCCATGCCGCCGCCGGCCTCCACCTTGGCGGCGCAGGCTTCCAGGAACTCGTCCAGTTCGTCGCCGGTCTTGGTCCTGGTGCCGCCGGTGCGCCAGGCCTGGCCGTAGACGCCCATCATGCCGGTCCGGTTCGCCGGCACATCGCGGGCGCCGCCGCGGATCATCACGAAGCCGTCGATGGTGGGGATCTCGTGGTCTTCCTGCAGGAAGATCACCATCCCATTCTTCAGCTGGATCCGGACCGGCTTCTGCGGTTGGAAGGCGGGCAGCGGCTTGCGCTCGATCTGCTTCCAGTCTGTCACCTGCGCCACGGCGGGCGCCAGCAGGCTCAGGAGCACGAGGGTGATGATGGCGGCTCGCTTCATCACTGGCCTCCTTGCGGTGGCGTTTGCGGCTGCTGCGGCCGCTGTGGTCGCTTGAATTCCAGGATGCCGACCGTCCGGTTCTCCGGCTGGAAAGTCTTGTTGGCCACCCGCCGGATGTCGGCCTTGGTCACCTTGTCCAGCCGGTCGAGCTGGCGGAACAGTTCGCGCCAATCGCCGAAGCGGACCTGGAAGGTGGCCAGATTGTCGGCCAGCCCTTCATTGTCGTCCAGGCTGCGGATCAGGCCGGCCTTGGCCCGGGTGGTGACCATCTTCAGCTCTTCGTCGCTGATGTCTTCCGTCTTCAGGCGCTCGATCTCGGCACGAATGGCATCGCGCATCTCCTCCGGCGTGTGGCCCGGCAGCGGGACCGCATAGAGCGCGAACAGGTTGGGATATTTGTAGCCGGGGAAGCCGTTGAAGCCCTCGGCGTCGGCGGCGATCTTCTTGTCGCGCACCAGCGCCCGGTAGAGGCGGGAGGTACGGCCGTTGGAGAGCAGGTCGGCGATGGCGTCGTACACCACGTCGTCCGCGTCCCGCAGGTCCGGGCGGTGATAGCCCTCGATGTAGAACGGCTGCGCCGCCTCGCGCAGCAGCACCTGGCGCTCCGAAGCCTGTGCCGGCTCCACCGTCCTCAGCGGCTCCGGCTTGGGGCGCGCCGGCAGGCGTCCGAAGTACTTCTCCAGCATGGGCAGCACCTCAGCCGCCTTCACGTCGCCCACCACCACCACCGTCATGTTCGCCGGCACGTAGAACTGGCGGTAAAACTCCGCGGCGTCGGTGGCGGAGAAGGACTGCAGGTCGGAGGGCCAGCCGATCGCCGGCCGCTGGTAAGGATGCGCCACGAAGGCCGCCGCCACGAACTGCTCCACCAGCTTGCCGATGGGGTTGCTGTCCACCCGCATGCGGCGCTCCTCCATCACCACGTCGCGCTCCTTGTAGAACTCGCGCATCACCGGCTTCAGGTAGCGTTCCGATTCCAGGTAGGCCCACAGTTCCAGCCGGTTCACCGGCATGGAGTAGTAATAGCTGGTCTCGTCCCAGTTGGTGGAAGCGTTCAGGCCGACGCCGCCCTCGCGCTCGATGATCTCGCTGAACTCTTCTTTCACCACGTAGCGGTTGGCCGCCTCGATGGCCTCCTGCCACGCCTTCTTCAGGCGCGTGACCTCCTGCTCATCGCGGCCGACTTCCTTACGGCGCGCGGCGTCGTAAGCGGCGTAAGCTTCCTCCACCTTCTCCAGCGCCACCTTTTCCGCCGGCCAGTCGGTGGTGCCGATCGTGTCCGTGCCCTTGAAGGCCATGTGCTCGAACATGTGTGCCATGCCGGTCTCGCCCTTGGGGTCCTGCGCCGAGCCGGCGTCCACCAGCGTGTAATAGGCGAAGACCGGGGCCTCGGGGCGCTCGCAGACCATCAGTGTCAGCCCGTTCTCGAGCTGCTTCACCGTGACCCGCTTTTCGAAGGCCGCCAGGTCCTGCGCGAAGGCCGGGGCAGCCAGCGTCAGGCTGACCAGGACAGGGAAGAGCCGGCGGACAGAAGACCTCATATACCCTCCGGAGGGGAGCAGAATCCTCGAAACTACTGTTTGGACGCGGAGACTGTCAAATGGTGGGCGCTTACCCGTCGAACAGACGGTACACCGTCGTCGGCGAAGGCGGTCGGCGCGCCGTCCGAAGCCATCAAGGAAGCCCTTGAACCAGCCCTGCCAATCGCCAGCGTCCGATAATGTGCGTAGCATGGGTTCGTGTCCGGCGCTGACCAGCGGCTGCTTGCCAGCTTCCTCGACTACCTGAAGGTCGAGAAGGGAATGGCCCGCCTGACGGTCGCGGCCTATACCCGCGACTTGCAGCAGTTCTCCGCCTTCCTGGCCAAGCGCAAGCGCGGTTTCCTCGATGCCCGCCGCGACGACGTCCGCGCCTTCCTTGACTCGCTTTTCGCCGCGCGCCTGGACGGCCGCTCGGTGGCGCGCAAGCTCTCCGCCCTGCGGCACTTCTTCAAGTACCTGCTGCTCGACCGCCTGGTCCGCCACGATCCCACGCTGAACATCGAGACCCCTCGCCAGTGGAAGGTCCTGCCCAAGGCGCTCTCCCGCGACGAGGTCCAGGGCGTCCTCCAGCCGCGCCCCTCCAGGCCGACCCGGGATTCGGAGGCGCTCATCGCCCGCGACCGCGCCATGATGGAGATGTTCTACGGAGGCGCGCTGCGCGTCTCCGAGATCCTGGGCGTGAAGCTGGAGGACCTGAAGCTCGACCTGGGCTACGTCCTGGTCCGCGGCAAGGGCGACAAGGAGCGCATCGTTCCCCTGGGCCGTTCCGCTATCGACGCGGTGCGCGCTTATCTGGGCGCCGGCCGGGAGACGCTCGCCGGTGATCACCAATCGCCGTATCTCTTCATCGCCCGCGGTGCCCGCCCCATCACCCGCCAGCGGGCCTGGCAGCTGGTTCGTGCCGCCGCGCTGCGCTCCGGGCGTCCCGCCAGTCCCCACATGCTGCGCCACAGCTGCGCTACCCACATGGTCGAGAATGGCGCCGACCTGCGGACGGTGCAGACCATCCTGGGGCACGCCGACATCTCCACCACCCAGGTCTACACCCACTTGGCGCTGGACCGGCTGAAGCAGGTCTATCAGAAGCACCCGCGCGCCAGGGTCCGAGTGGCTTCAATCTCGGAGGCGAAGAAGTGAATCCCGATAAGCACGTCGCCCGCTTTCTTCGCTCGCTGCGCGAGCGCAATGCCTCCGCCCACACCATCAAGGCTTACAGCAAGGACCTGGAGCAGTTCGTCGCCTTCGCCGGTCCGGTGGACTGGAAGCGCCTCGACCACGTCCGCATCCGCGGGTTCCTCTCCCACCTGTACGAGCGCGGGCTGAGCAAGACCTCGGTGGCGCGTTCGCTGGCGGCGCTGCGCTCCTTCTACCGCTGGCTGGCGCGCGAAGGCTTGGTGAAGCACAATCCCGCCGCGCTGGTCGCCACCCCCAGGCTGCCGAAGAAGCTGCCGCGCGTGCCCACCATCGAGGAGATGAACACGGTCCTGGACAGCGGCATGCCCGAGTGCGCCTCCTTCCCCGAGCGAGACCTTGCCATCTTCGAGCTGCTCTACGGTTGTGGCATCCGCAACTCCGAACTGGTCGGCATCCAGCTCGACGACATCCACTGGTCGAACGACGCCATCCTGGTCCGCGGCAAAGGCAAGAAGGAGCGCCTGGTCCCCTTCGGAGAATCCGCCCGGGCGGCCCTGAACGCCTACCTTCCGGCACGCCAGAAACTGCTGGCGGAGAAGAAGCGCTCAGCCCGCGCGCTGCTGGTGAGCCTGCGCGCGACGCCGCTCACCACCCGCAGCGTGGGCCGCATCGTCAAGACCATCGCGGTGGCCAAGGGGCTTTCCCCCGACGTCCACCCCCACACCCTGCGCCACGCCTTCGGTACTCACCTGCTGGAGGAGGGCGCCGACCTGCGCGCCATCCAGGAGCTGCTGGGGCACGAGCGCCTCTCCACCACCCAGCGTTACACCCAGCTTTCCATGAAGCAGGTGCTCGACGTCTACGACCGCACCCATCCCCGGGCAAAATAAAAGCCCCGGCCGGAGCCGGGGCTATCAGGGGCCTCAGACGCGTTACTTGCTGTGACTGCCGTGGGCGTGGCGGTTGCACATCTTGCCTCCGCAGCAGCCTTTCTTGGCGGTCTTGTCGTCGGCTTTGCCGCAGCAGGCGCACTTGCCATCCTTGCAGCTGCCGTCCTTGCAGCACTCGCCGCACTTGCCGTCCTTACAGCCGGCGCAGTCTTTGCAGCAGTCGCCGCACTTGCCGTCCTTGCAGCAGTCGGTGCCGTCCTTCGACATCTCCTTGCAGCAGGGACATCCGGCAGGAGCGTCGTCGGCGGGCAGGGAGGGGGCCCAGATGGCTAGGGAGAGTACCAGTAAGAGAGCGATCAGTTTCCAGTTCATAGCATGACCTTTCCTAGTAGAGATATGAGTGTGGGCTCACGCCCGGATCGGTGGTGCCGGAGACACACTCCGGCCGAAGCGGTAGGAGCCGGGATTAGATCCGCAGGTCTGCCTTGAGTTCGAGGACAGGTGGCGCGTGGCCCGGCTGCGTTCGCGGCGAGACCGCGGCGGCGGACGGACCCGGGATCGCAAAGCCCACAAGCGCCGCCGACATCCCCGCCGGGCTGAGCTTCACCGGCGCTTGGCTGGCGGGCTGGGCGGGCGCGGAGTCCACGTTGCAGCAGGGCGCCTCGCCCCGGCATTTCTGGGCCGCCGCCTGCAGTGGCGGGCGCATGCCCTCCGGGCAACATGAGTGGGTCGCTTTGGGAGCCGGACGCGAGCAGGCCATCGCCAGGGAGCGGGCCTGGACCAGCACCGGGAGCGCCGCCACCAGGGCGGCAATCGCCAGGGCCGACACCCGGGAGGGAGCTCGCATCGCCATGACCTTATTGTCCCTCAAGCCGGAACACCGGCCTGTGACCTCCGTCACATACACGCGTGATTTGTCCCCGACCGCCGCCTGCCCTCCCCCCTCCTCCCATTACCTTGGTGCTACGACCTTTGCGATTCAGCTTTACTCCCCGGCGCTACTTGCTACCATCGCTGGTGAGGGGCGAAGCAAGTCATCGGCCCGGCAGAAGGGGGCACATGATGACGAACGAGGCCATCCCGTCCGGCTGGCAGCGCCACGACCCTCGCAGGGTCGCCCGCCACCTGATTGACATTTCCGTAGCCGTTTCGGTCACCCGCGGGGGCGTCACCTCGCGCCTGCGGGGCCGCAGCACCGACATCTGCGAAGGCGGGCTCGGCGTCCTGGTCCCCTCGGAGCTCCAGGCTGGCGAGCAGGTCACGCTGGACTTCAGCCTGCCGCTCTGCCGCGAGCCCTTCAAGATCAAGGCAGTGGTCCGCAACCGGGTGAATTCGCGCTGCGGCATCGAATTCGTCGCCCTCAGCGCGGCCCAGCGCGAAGCCATTGCGCGCTGCTGCGAGACCTTGCCTTTCCTCGAGCGCTAAGCCTAGGCGCCCATTCGGTGGTACTATGGGCTCCCTTCTGGCACTCTCTTGCAGGAGTATCGCGATGAAGAGCGCACCCCAGAGATCCGATGCCCGGCGTGCTCCCCGCCACCCCGTGGACACCCGGCTGGACGTCAGCGTGACCACCTCTGCCGTCACCACCCGCGTCCGCGGCCGCAGCCTCGACATCAGCACCAGCGGCATGGGCTGCGTGCTGGCGGACGAGCTCACGCCCGGGCAGGCCGTCACCGCGGAGTTCTCCCTGCCGCTGTGTCCCGACCGCTTGCGTGTCAACGCGACGGTAAAGCACATCCGCGGTTCCCGGCACGGCTTCGAGTTCACCAACATGCCGGAACGGACGCGCCAGCAACTGCACCAGGTGTGCGAGGCCCTGCCCAAGCTGGGGAAGGTCTAGTCGGCGGCCATGGCCTGCGAGTGCGGGGTTTCCTCGCCGTGAAGCCGTAGCCACATCTCCATCACTCTCCCCTTCAGCTCCGCGGTGATCTGCGCGTAGGCGGCTTCCGTGTGCTCCACGTTGGTAGGCGGGTAGATGGGGTCTCCCACGGCGATCTTCAGCTGGCGAAAGCCCTGGAATCCGCGGTTGCGCGGCCAGGCGTCGTGAAAGCCTTCCATCGCCACCGGATAGATCGGCACCTTGAGGTGCACCGACAGGATGGCCGCGCCCTTCTTGAAGGTCTTGGGACGGCCGTCGATGGAGCGCTCGCCCTCCGGATACAGCACCAGCACCTTGCCGCGCCGCAGGCCGTAGGCCCCGGCGCGCATCGCCGGCACCAGGTTGGAATCCGGATCGACGGGGATCAGCTTGATGGACTTCGCCAGCCGCCGCAGGAACCCCTCGCCGAAGATCTCGCTGGTGCCCACGTAGAAGAACTCGCGATAGAGCTGCCAGGGCACCAGGCTCACCAGCACTGGCGCGTCCAGGAAGCTCTGGTGATTGGGGCAGAGGATGTACGGGCCCCGGTTGGGGAGCTTCTCCAGGCCGGTGACCTGCAGGCGGAAGAGGTCGCGGGCGACCAGGTTGACGCAACGGCCGAAGAGGAACCAGGCCGCCGTGGCCACGGGCCGCGACTCCGTGATCGCCAGCACCTCCGGGTCCTCGGATTCGGTGGCGAAGACCGCGTCCCAGCCATCGAATCCAGCCCGGCTCGAAGTCGCCCCCACGCCGCTGCGCACCGCCTCCACCAGTTCGCGGACGGTATACACCTCCGACACCACCGAGTCTTCGACGTGCGCGCCCAGCTCCTTCTCCAGGGCCACCAGCAGCTCCACCCGCTCCATGGAGTCCAGCCCGAGGTCGAGCTCCAGGTTGTCGCTGGGGTGGAGCTCGCGGCGTTCGGTCTTGGCCGCGCGCCGGATCACCCCCATCGCGCGCGCCACCTCCGGCTGCTGCAGCCACGCCACCTCGGCGGAGGCCAGCTCGCGCCCGGCGGGCGCCTCCTGCCGCTCGGCGCGTTCTGCCTTCTCCATCACCTTGCGGTGGATCTCGAACCGCTTCAGCTTGCGGGTAGTGGTCCGGGGCAGCTCGTGCTGCCAGATCTCGTAGCTCAGGATGCGCTTGGCGCTGGGCAGCTGCGCCGACAGGGAATCCAGGTCGAAGCGGATCACCTCGCCCGCGTTCACGATCTTGCGCTGCTTCAGCAGCTCGAAGTCAGGCACGATGACCGCATGCAGCCGCTCGGAGAAGGGTTCGCCGGGGCGGCTCTGCATGCCCATCACGCAGATCTCTTTGATGTACGGCGACTGCAGGTAGTGCTGCTCCAGTTCCTCCGGGTAGATGTTCTTGCCCGAGCTGAGGATGATGACTTCCTTCTTGCGGCCGGTGATGAACAGGTTGCCCCCGGCATCGAAGTAGCCCAGGTCGCCGGTGTGCAGCCAGCCGTCGCGGATGACCTCGGCGGTCGCCTCCGGACGCCGGTAGTAGGCCTTCATCACCAGCTTGCCGCGGATGGCGATCTCGCCCGCCGGCGGGCCGCTCTCCTGCGGCTCGGGGTCCACGATCTTCGCCTCCACGCCGTAAAGCGGCTTGCCGACCGATCCCATCATCACGCGGCGCGGCGGCGTCAGGAACGCCCCGCCGCTGGTCTCCGTCAGCCCGTAGGCTTGCAGCAGGTCGAAGCCCAACGCGTGCAGGTCGTGCCCGATGGCGGGGTCGAAGCGCGACCCGCCGGTCACCAGGTACCGCATCTGCATGCCGATGGCCTCATGCACCGGCCGGAAGAACAGCCGTCCCGGATTGATCCCCACCGAGCGCAGCAGCCGCGAGGTCTTCAGCAGCAGCCGGAACGCCGTCCAGGCCAGCGCCCCCTTCTCCTTCGCCTGCTTCATCACCCGTTCGTGGATCAGGTAGAAGAACTGCGGGACGCAGCAGAACAGCGTGGCGCTGCCCTCGCGCAGCGCGCGCAGCAGGTCGGTGACGTTCAGCGACTCCAGGTAGATGACCCGCGCGCCCGCCGTGAACGGCAGCAGCAGGTTGGCCATCTGCGCCAAAGCGTGGAAGAGCGGCAGCACTCCCAGGATGGCATCGCGCTCGCCGATCTCGACCGGGTTCTCCCTCAGCACCGCGGCTACTTCGGCGAGCATGTTCTCGTGCGTCAGCATCACGCCCTTGGGGTCGCTGGTGGTTCCCGAGGTGTAGAGGATGACCGCCAGCTCGTCCAGGCGTGAGGCCACGGGAACAAAATCGCCCGGCCCGGCGGCGAAGATCTCATCCAGGCGGGGAAGGCTGCCGCTGCTCCCGTCCAGCAGCACGACCTCCACCGGCAAGTCCTGGACTGCTTCCTGGGCTAGGTGGAGGTGCCGCGAATCGGCGAACAGGAAGGTCGCTCCGCAGTCCGCCAGCAGCTTGGCGATCTGCTTGGGGGTGAAGGCGGTGTCAAGCGGGACAGCCACGCCGCCATTGGCGATCGCCCCCAGGTAGGCGGCCACCCACCGGGGATGGTTGCTGCCCAGCACCGCCGCGCGCGCTCCGCGCTCCGCCCCGCGGTCGCGGAGCCACCGTCCGACGCTTTCCGCCATGCGATGGAGTTCGGCGTAGGTGTAGCGTTCGACCCGGCATTCGCCACCGCCCGGCGGAGTGGCCCCGCGGATCTCCGTAGCCACGTTCTGCGGCCATTTGACGACGGATTCCCGGATCAGCCCGTAGAAATTGTTCATGGGACAACGCCGAATCTTATCAGAGCTGGCCGCCGCTCCCGCCGCGCCGCCTGAACTTCCTTTCCCGCGGATTCACGCTCTAGGATCCTCCGCGGGTATCCGCGTCGATCCGCGGGAACGAAGTTACTTCTCTACCACCCCGCAGGCGATCCTTTCGCCTGCGTTCCCCGCAGGGTCGGTCTTCATGTCATCGGCCTTGGCGTGCACCATCACGGCCGTCCCGTAGACCGAGTTCGGCTTGCCTTCCTCCAGGGCCACACGCGAGTTGACGACCTTGCTCTTCACCGTACCGTCCGGCTTCACCGTGAAGTTGGCCATGTCGCCGGCGTGAGGGCCCTCCGGGTTTTCCAGCCCGTGCTTCTTACTCTCCGGATTGAAATGCCCTCCGGCCGACTTGAAGGCGTCCGCCGGCTTTGCCGGATCGGCCTCGCACTTGGCGGTCTGGTGGAAGTGCAGCGCGTGCTCGCCCGGCGGCAGGTTCTTCAGGTTCAGCAGGACGGCGACTCCGTCCTTGGCCGGGGTGAGCGATACCGTCCCCACGCTCTCGCCCTTGATGTTCTTCAGCTCGACTACCTTCTTCTGGCCGCCGCCCTTGTCGCCGCCGAAACTCGAGCCGGCGAGGACGATCACGGCCAGCACCACGATCCAGAACTTCGTTCTCATGATCCGTTGCTCCTGGGGGAAGTGGAAGCGGACCTCGGTCGTCCGCAAAGCCCAAGCATCATAACCACTTGCGACCCGTGCCCGCCAGCCGCATCCAATCAAAAGGTGTGTGTTAGGCTTGAATCTCAGGCAGGGCCCTCCTCCGCCGTTATAAGGATCCGAATTGTTCAACCAGATCGCAGCCAAGATCTTCGGCACTAAGAATGAGCGCGAGGTCAAGCGCATCCGCCCGGTCATCGACCAGGTGAACGCCCTCGAAGCGGAGATGCAGAAGCTCTCCGACTCCGAGCTGCGCGCCAAGACCGACGAATTCCGCGGCCGAGTCCGCGAGTACCTGAAGCCCTACGACGCCGACCTGGAGCGCGCTCAGTCCGAAGGCCTGGGTCTGGACGAGCTCAAGCGCGTGCAGGACGCCCGCGCCGCCGCCACCCGCGAGGTCCTCGACCAGATCCTCCCCGAAGCCTTCGCCGTGGTGCGCGAGGCCGGCCGCCGCGTTCTCAACATGCGGCACTTCGACGTCCAGCTCATCGGCGGCGTCGTCCTCCACGAGGGCAAGATCTCCGAGATGAAGACCGGCGAGGGCAAGACGCTGGTCGCCACCCTGCCGGTGTACCTGAACGCCCTGCCCGGCGAAGGCGTGCACGTGGTCACGGTCAACGACTACCTGGCCAAGCGTGACGCCGAGTGGATGGGCAAGATCTACAACTTCCTTGGGCTCT
>CAYTPH010000004.1:9939-29494 GCA_964439635.1 uncultured Terriglobales bacterium | reverse complement strand
CCCGCCGAAGCTGACCGAGGCGCCGCTCTGGAAGCTGGCGCCGGTGATGGTGACAGTGGTGCCGCCGACCGAAGGCCCGGAGATGGGCGAGACGGTGGTGATGGAGACGGCGGCGGCGTAGGTGTAGCCGCTGGCGCGGGAGGCGGACTGGCCGTCGGGATTGGTGACGGTGACGGTGACCACGCCGGCGGCGTGGGCGGGAGTGACGGCGCGAAGCTGGGTGGAGCTGACGAAGGTGACGGAGGTGCCGGGGGTGCCACCGAATCCGACGGTGGCGCCGGCGACGAAGCCGGTGCCGGTGATGGTGACGGTGGTGCCTCCGGAGGTTGTGCCGGAGGTCGGGGAGACGGTGGAGATGGTCGGCGGAGCGATGTAAGTGTAGGCGGCGGGCTTGGTGCCGGAGGTGGTGTCGGGATTGGTGACCACGACGTCCACGGCGCCGGCGGCGTGGGCGGGAGCGATGCAGCTGATCTGGGTGGAGGACAGCACGCTGACGCCGCTGGCCAGGGTCCCGCCGAAACGTACGGTGGCGCCGCTGAGGAAGCCGGAGCCGGAGATGGAAACGGTGGTGCCGCCGGAGGTCGGGCCGGAGGTGGGAGTGACGGTGGTGACCGCCACCGCGCCCAGGAAGGTGAAGGCGCTGAGGCGGGTGGCGGATTGGCCGTCGGGATTGGTGATGACCAGGGTGACCGCGCCGGGGGAGTGGGCCGGGGTGGTGAACTGGATCTGGGAGCCGCTGAGCACGGTGGCGGAGACGGGCGTGCCGTCCAGGGTGACGGTGGCGCCGGTGACGTAGTTGGCGCCGGTGACCAGCACGATGGTGCCGCCGGCGGCGGGTCCGCTGTCGGGGGTGAGGCTTTCGATGGTCGGAGCGGGATCGGTGCCCTTGGAGGTGATGAAGCTGAAGCTGGTGGGCAGGGTCGCGCTGGTGGTGTCGGGGTTGGTGACGGTCACGCCGAAGGTGCCGGCAGCGTGCGGCGGCGTGGTGGCCTGCAACTGGGTGGAGCTGACGAAGGCCACGCCGGTGGCGGCGTCGGCGCCGAAGAGCACGGTGGCGCCCGATTGGAAGTTGGTGCCGGTGATGGTGACCAGGGTGCCGCCGGCGGTGTCGCCGGTGATGGGACTGACGCTGGTGACGGTGAGCACCGGGTTGTAGGTGAAGCCGCCGGTCAGGGTGGCGCTGGTCGGACCGGGGTTGGTGACCTGAACATCCACCACGCCGGCGGCATGGGCCGGAGTGACCGCGGTGATCTGGGTCGAGCTGACGATGACCACACCCGTGGCCAGGGTGCCGCCGAATCGCACCGTGGCGCCGGCCGGGAAGTTGGTGCCGACGATGGTCACGCTGGTGCCGCCGGTGGCGGGCCCGGAGTTGGGCGTCACGCTGGCGACGCCGAGCACGGCGACATAGCTGAAGCCGGCGGGCAGGGAGGCGGTGGTCAGGTCGGGATTGGTGACGTCCACGGCAACCGCTCCCGCGGCGTGGGCGGGAGTGACGGCGTTGATCTGCAGCGGGCCGAGGACCGTGGCGCTGGTCGCCGGAGTGCCGCCGAAGGTGACGGTGGCGCCGGGCTGGAAGTTGGTGCCAACGATGGCCACCGAGGTGCCGCCGGTGGGCGGGCCGGTGCTGGGAGTCACGCTGGTGACGGCCAACACGCCGGTGAAGGTGAAGCCGCTGGGCAGGACGGCGTCGTCGAGGGTGTCGCCGGCGCTGCTGGCGGGCGAGATGCGGACCTCGAAGGTGCCGGCCACGTGCGCCGGAGTGACCGCCTGCACGGTGGTGGAGTCGATGAAGGTGGTGGAGGCGGCGAAGGTGCCGCCGAAGCTGATCAGGTCGGTGGGAGTGAAGCCGGTGCCGGTGATGGTGACGGTGGTGCCGCCGGTGTCGGGGCCGGAGCTGGGAGTGGCGCTGCCGATGGTCAGGCTGGTGGCGAAGGTGAAGGCGTTGGGCAGGGTGGCCGAAGTGGTGTCCGGGTTCACCACCTGCACGTCCACCACGCCGTCGGCATGGGCCGGGGTGACGGCGGTGATCTGGGTGGCGCTGACGAAGGTGACGCTCGGCGATGCGACCCCGCCGAAGAACACCTGCGGAGTGGCCACGAAGCTGGAGCCGTTGATGGTCACGGTGGTGCCGCCGGCGCTGGGTCCGGAAACGGGAGTGACGCTGCCGATGCCGAGAGTGCTGGTGTAGGTGAAGTCTGTCGGGGAGGTGCCCGTCTGGCCGTCAGGGTTGCGCACCTGCACCGTCACGGCGCCGGCGGCGTGGGCCGGGGTGACGGCGCGCAGCTGGGTCGAGCTCAGGAAGGTCACCGAGGGTGCGGCCACGCCGCCGAAGGTGACGGTAGCACCGGCGACGAAGTTAGCGCCGCTGATGGTCACGGTGGTGCCGCCCGCGATGGAGCCGGTGACAGGGCTGATGGAGGTGACGGTGGGCGGCGCCACGTACCGATACACGCTGGTGAGCGTGGCCGATTCGGTGCTGGGATTGGTGACGCGGATGTCCACCGTCCCGGCAGAATGTGGCGGCGCGACGGCGGTCATCTGGGTGGAGCTGATGAAGGTAACGGCGGTCGAAGCGACGGTGCCGAAGGTGACCGTGGCTCCGGAGACGAATCCGGAGCCGGTGAGCGTGACCAGCGTGCCGCCCAGGGTGGTGCCGGCGGTGGGAGAGGCGGTGGTCAGGCTGACGCTGGAGACGTAGGTGTAGGCGTTGGGCAGCGAGGCGCTGGTGCCGTCGCCGTTAGTCACGGTGACGCTGACCAGCCCGGCGGCATGCGCGCCGGTGGTGGCCTGCACCTGGCTGGCGCTGATGACCGAGACCGAAGTGGCGGCGACCCCGCCGATGCTGACGCTCACCGGCGACAGGAAATTGACGCCGTTGAGGGTCACCACGGTGCCGCCGGCGGTGGAGCCGCTGGTCGGGCTGATGCTGGTAAGGGCGACGCCTGTGCCGTAGGTATAACTTGCGGGAAGAGTGCCGGCTTGTCCGTCGGTATTGGCGACCTGCACGTCCACGGTGCCGGTGGCGTGCGAAGGAGTGACGGCCTGGATCTCAGTGGGGCTGGTGACGGTGACGGTAGTCGCGGCCGCGCCGCCGAACCTGACGACGGCGCCAGCAGCAAAGTTGGTGCCGGTGACGGTGACCGAGGTGCCGCCGCCGCTGGGGCCGCTGCCGGGGCTGACCGCCGTGACCGTGGGCGCAGGACCGGTGGTGTCGCGGCCTCCGGTGCCGCCGGTAGCGCCGCCGCCGCAGGCAGCCAGGGCCAGGGAGAGGAGGATCGCAACCGCTGCGTGCTGGGTGAGGCGGAACGCGCGTTCGCCGCTCATCTAGGAGACCTCCCGAGGGCTGGGCGGGGGAGTCCCAGCGGTGAAAGCAGACACGGCCGGGCACACGCTCTTGGCGCGGGTCCGGAAACCAGCGGCTGATGACACCTATGTCTCTGCTGATTAAGGCCCAAAAACGTTAGAAAGTAAAGGGGTTCTTGGGTTACCAGTGGGCGTCCGGGGAGGTGCGGCTGGGCGGGGCGCCAGGTTCGGCCGCCGGGGTAGTCAACGTAGCGGAGCAGGACCAGCGCTCGGGGTACGTTTGACCCGGCTGATGACGGCACGGAACTTCCCGTTGGCCTCCCGGGGAATCTCTTGCAAGTGATTGATTTCGAGAGAGATGTCGGCTCCAAGGCGGGTCTCCATGCGGCGGCGTATCGTGGCGTCGGTGGCAGCCGATGGTTGGTTTATCACAACGTTAATCAAGAAATGGTTAACAGACTCCTGCACGACCTGACCTTCGACAACCTCCGGCAGGTCCAGGAAGATGCCGTGGAAGCGCACCATCTCCCGCCCATCGGCGGTCACCACCACGTCTTCCTGGCGGCCGAGCAGGTCAGCGATGACCGGCAAGCTTGCCCGTCCGCACGGACACTTTTCCGCGCTCCACGCCGCCAGGTCTCCGGTGCGGTAGCGGATGAAGATCTGGTCGGTGTTGGCAAAGCCGGTAGCGACGATCTCCCCCGTCTCGCCGGCCGGCGCCGGCGTCCCATCACCGCGGAGGATCTCGACGTGGCCGAAGTCCGGGCTTACGTGCAGTCTGCCCCGTTCGCATTCGGTGGCGAGGGCGCAGTTCTCCACGCTGCCGTACTCTTCGTAGGCGCGGGTTCGGTAGACGCGCTGCAGCAACTCGCGCATGTGTGGCTCGAGGCGCTCGCTGCCGGTGATGATGGCTTTCGGGCTGTGGACCTCCAGCCCGGCCTCCTCGATGAGGCGAGCCAGAAAGAAATTGGCGGAAGCGTAGCCCGTCATGGTCTCCGGGCGAAAGCGGTTCAGGGCAGCGACGTAGTCGCGGATGTGGGCGGCGCTGATGTGGAAGGCGGAGAGGTACAGTTGCTGCTCCCAGCGGTTGTATCGCCAGAAGGGAGGCGAACTTTCGGCCTTGGGAACCACCAAGCGGCCGCCGATCATGGAGCGCGGGCGGCGATAGCTGGTGCCGGCCCAGCGGAAGGAGCGGGCCTCGCGGACCGCGATGTTGTGCTGGTGGACCGCCGACGTCCAGTAGGCGCGGATGGGGGTACCGGTGGTGCCGCTGGTGGCGAAGTGCGCGGGAGGGTGGCGGCGCGCCGCCTGGGTCAGGAGCTGCGCGGAGTCCGCCCGGACGGTGGATTTCTCCAGGAGCGGGAGTCTGGCGAGGTCCGATGCGCGGAAGAGCTCTAGTTCGCCCTCGGAGATGCCGTGGGCCCGGAATGTGTCGCGATAGAACGGAACCTCGCGATAGGCACGCCGCACCAGTTCCCGCAGCCTGGCCTCGACGAACTCCTGCAGGCGCTCCGGCGGCCAGGCTTCGCGGTCGACGTACTCGCGCCACGTGCGCTCGTACACGGGTCCCAGGCGGCGCCGCGTCCAATACCACCCGAAGGCGTTGATGCCGAGCTGCTGCAGCCAGACCGGGCTCGCGGAATACGCCTTCTCAAGCAGCTTATGCATGAGCTGTGCGGTGCATCTTTGATCCCTACCTTAGCATCCCGCGCAGGGAACAGCACTGGTTTGTCTTCCACGCAGCTACCAACGCACTTCGGCCCCGCCGTACCGCCCGCCTTACGCTGATGCCCGGCGATTGCCGCCGGCAGGCGATTTCAGTAGCATACGTCCGACACCGGCTCATCCCATCGTGATCCCTGTCCACCCCACAGTCTCGTCCCAGGCCCGTACTTCGGCATCGTCAGGACGGCCGTTGGTGACCGTGGTCTCGCCGGTGTTCAACCGGCAAGCCGAGGTCCGGCAGTCGCTCGACTCCATCCTGAAAGCCATCCGTGCCTATGGGGACGCGGAGCTGGTGCTGGTGGACAACGGCTCCACCGACGGCACCTACGAGATGCTGCAGAGCGAGTATGCCCCGCATGCCCAGGTCCACCAGCGGAAGGGGGTCAGCATCGCCGCGCTGCGCAACTTGGGAGCCCAACAGGGCAAGGGAGACGTGCTCTGCTTCCTGGATTCGGATTGCCTGGTCGAGGCGGATTACCTCGACCGGGTGGTCGCGGTGCTGAACCGGGAGGGCGCCGCGGCGACCGGGTCCATGGTGTTCGTCCTGCCGGGCGTGCACTGGATCGAGGAGACCTGGGACAAGCTGAACTCGCGGCGCACCGACAACTTCGTCCACTTCCTGGGCTCCGGCAACTTCGCGGTACGGCGGGAGGCGTTCGAGAAGGTGGGCGGCTTCGAGGAAAGCCTGGTGACCGGCGAGGATGCGGAGATCTGCATGAAGCTGGTCGCCGCCGGCTACGGCATCTTCCAGTCGCAAGAAGTACGCGCGATCCACCTGCGGAACACCGACCGGATCAAGGATTTCTATGACAAGCAGGTGTGGTACGGGCTGGGGATGTTCGGCAGCTTCAAGGTGTCGCTGCTGGACAAGCCCGTGCTGATGACCTTCGCCCACCTGCTGCTGAACGTGGCCGCGGTGGCGGCGCTGTTCGCGCCGCTGCCATTGGCGGGGCGGATCACGGCGGTGCCGGCGTGTGCGCTGGCGGTGCCGGCGGTCTCGGTGCTGTACCGCTACAAGGAGCAGCGGATCTTCTACCGCCCGCTGCGCTCCCTGCTGCTGTACACGCTGTTCTTCTACGGGCGGGTGTGGGCGCTGCTGCGGATCGCGGTGGGGCGCGGCCGCTAGGCGGGGACGAGCGAGCGATACAGGTCCAGCACCGCGCCGGCGGTAGCTGTCGACGAGAAACTCCGCGCGATGTGGGCGACGGCCGCCGCGCCCATGCGGCGACGCGCCGGCACATCCTCCAACAACCCCTGGTAGCCGGCAGCGAGGTCCGCCGGGGCGGCGGAACCCACCAGGACGCCTGTTCCTTCGGCGACCACCTCGGTCAACCCACCCACTGCGCGCACCACTGCCGGGATTCCCAGAGCCATCGCCTCCAGCAGCGCCATCGGCAGCCCCTCGTGGTCGGAGGTCAGGGTGAAGACGTCCATGGCGCGCATCAGATCGTGCACGTCGTCGCGGTAGCCGGTGAACAGCACCCGGTTGGCGATGCCGAGGCCGGCGGCCAGTTCCTCGAGCGCCTGCCGCTCCGGGCCGTCACCGACGATCAGGAACCGGGCCGCGGGCGAGCGTTGCGCGACCTGCTGGGCCGCCCGCAGCAGCAGGTCGAGCCGCTTGATGGGAACCAGCCGCCCGGCCGTGCCGATCACCGGAGAGTCGCCGGCGAACCCGAGCCGCGTCTTCGCCTGCTCCGGGGTCATGGCCGAGCGCACGCGTTTCAAGTCGATGCCGTTGTAGATCAGGGAGATCTTGCCGGCGGGCAGGCGGCGGGCCAGCAGCGCGGTCATCTCCCGGCTGACGGCGATGACGCGGTCGGCGCGATGGCGCGCCACCAGGCTGTCAATCAGGTGCAGCGCCGCCCGCTTCGGATTCTTGTGCAACGGCACGGGTTCGGGCATCCCGTGCTGGGTGCGGACCAGGTGAGGGATGCGGCAGCGGCGGGCCACCAGCGCGGCCAGGAGGTTCTCCTTGTAGCGATGAGAATGGAGGATGTCTACTCCACGGCCGCGGAGCTCACGGGCAGCCAGCGCGGCGATCTGCAGGAACCCATGGCGGTCCTCCGGGATGATGGTGACCGGGAGGCCGCACTCGCGGACCTCGCGCGCCAGGCGCCCTTCGTTCAGAAAGATGGCTGACAGCTGCAGCTCGGGGCGGCGGCTGAGTTCGCGCAGCAGCGTTGCCACCTGGACCTCGGCGCCCGCCCACAGGTCGCCGGAGGCGACATGGCAGACACGCAGGGCCCTCGCCGGGCCGGCGGGCGGGATCTCGACGTTAGCTGCGCTTGGTCGGCTGCCAGACAACGTAGCGCTCTCCAGAAAGGAATCGCATCCAGGCCAGCAGCATGGCCAGGTTGCTCAGCAGGAAGAAGCTGCAGGTGCGGAACGCGCTCCAGCGCAGGAGCGGCGGCAAGGCAAGACCCAGCGCTCCGCCGCCGTACACCACCGCCTGGGCCAGGAAGACGATGCCGTAGAAGGTCCCCTCATCCCACAGCGCCCAGCTGGAAACGAGCATGGCCATGGCGGCGAAGGGCACCAGCCAGCGGAAGAACTTGTGGCTGAGCAGTTGCCAGGCATACAGCCCGAACGCCGCCGGGTTCAGCATGTGCAGGTGGGCGAAGAAGACGTCGAGACCATGGACGACGGTGCGCACCTTGCGCTCGAACTCCGCCCGGCCGGACTTGGTGACCCCGTAGGTGCCGATGGACTGCGTGTCCACCACTGCCTTGTAGCCGCGCGCGACGGTGTGGAGGGCGATGAAGAAGTCGCTGGACTGGTCGGTATGCCAGCCGGCGCACAGCTCGCGCCGCACCGCGAAGAACGAGCCGCTGACGCCCAGCAGCGAACTGACCCGGGCCTCCATGCGGCGCAGCAGCATCTCCGCGCCGATGTAGGCGCCCTCCGGTTCCTTGCCCGCCTCCACCACGCGGTCCTCGCTGCTGACGCATCCCACCCCCGGGTCCGCGAAGTTGCTGACGATGGTGTGGAGCGCGTCCGGGTCCAGCTGGATGGCGACGTCGGTGAAGACCAGGACCTCGCCCCGGCTGGCGGCGATCGCCCTCGCCTGGGCGAAATGCTTCCCCCGGCGTTCCAGGACCTCGATGAGGGTGACGCCGCGGGAAGCGTACTGGCGGATCACGTCGGGGGTGGTGTCGGTGGAGGCGTCGGAGGCCACGATGATCTGCAGCCTGTCGGCCGGGTATTCCAGCCGCAGCGTGTTCTCGATCTTGGCGCGGGTCTCCTCGGGCTGGTTGTGCGCCACCACGATGACGGTGACGCTGGGGACGATGGGGGCGCGCCGATGCCCGCGGTTGCGCAGGCGGGCGGCGAGGAACACCAGCGCGGGATAGCCCACCAGCGTGTACGCCAGGAACCCCACCGAGATCCAGAACACCCAGAGCATGCGTCAGATCCCCAGCAGCTGTGTATACAGCCGCTCGTATTCCCCGACCATGGCCGCAAGCGAGAAGCGGCGCTCCGCGGCCTGCCGGGCCTCCGCTCCCAGCGCGGCGGCGCGCTCCGGCGATTTCAGCAAGGCACAGACCTCGCGCGCCAGGGCCGCCGGGTCGGCGGGCGGCACCAGGATGCCGGTGTGGCCGTCCTCCACGATCTCTTGCGGCCCGCCCGAGCGCGTGACTACGACCGGCTTGCCTGCCGCCATGGCTTCCACGGTAGCGATGGAAAATCCCTCGTTGGTGGATGAGAGCACGAAGACGTCCAGTTCCGCCAGGATCTCGGGCACGTCGGAACGGAAACCGAGCAGGTGAAAGCGGCTCTCGAGGCCCATCTCGGAAAGCTGCCGGCGCAGGCGTTGCTCCAGCACTGGCTCGGTCTCGCCGACGGCGAGGAAGCGCGCCTGCGGCAGGCACTCGGCGACCGAGCGCGCCGCCTGCACGAAGTGCTCGTACCCCTTGCTGCCGCGCAGGTTGGCGATGATGCCGACCAGCTTGTCTTCCGCCGCGCAGCCCAGCTCGCGGCGCAGGCGCCCGCTGGCAGCCGCTCGGAAAAGCGCCGTCTCGACCCCGTTGTAGATGCAGTGCAGCTTGGCGGAGGGGAAGCCTGCCTCGGCCAGCTGCGAGACCATGTGGCGGGAGACGCCGACAGCGGCGGCGCAGGCGCGCCGCACCCACCAGAGCTTCAGCCGCGCTTTGGCGTGGCCGCGGTCCAGCGCGCCGTGGTAGGTCACGACCGTCTTGCAGCCACTCCGGCTGCCCGCCACCGCGCTGAAGAAGTTCTGATCGGGCAGGTGGGATTGGATCAGGTCCACGTTCTCGGTGCGCAGCAGTTGGCGGAGCGTGTGGATGTGCGCCCGTGTGCCCTGGGAGCGCGCGCCCGAGAGCACGGTGCGAACGCCGCGTTGCTGCAGCTCCCGGTTGAGCCAGCGGTCGTCGGGCAGCACCACCAGCGAGCGGAAGCGGCTGGCGTCGAGGCTGCTGGCGAGATGCAGGCACACGGTCTCGGCGCCCCCGGGGCCGCCGGTCTCGATGGCGTGCAGGATGGTGTAAGTCCTCATCGTCCCAGCCCGGCGGCCAACCGCTTGACCTTACGCAGCCCGTTGAGCTGGGCGCCGCCCACGCGAAGGTAGAGCTCGGTCATCGCCGAATAACGCGGCTGCGGCCCTGAGTTGAAGAAGCGGCTGCGGATACGGTAGGCGCCGGCGAACAGGCTCTGCAGGACCGCCTGGCGGGTGAGCGCCGGCAGCTCCATCTCGACCGCGACGTCGTAGTAACCCCGCGGAGAGTGCAGGTCATGGGCGGGCACCGCCAGCAGCTTGGGGTTCGCTTGCAGCATGCGCTCGTAGGCGGCTGGGGCCAGCATGGAGGGCAGGAATCTGCCATCGTAGCCGACGTTCCAGAACTCGGCGGCGTCCAGCGCCTGGAGCAGCTCCGGCGAGGCCTGCCACCCGAACCTCTTGGGATGGGCCAGGACCGCGAAGCCGCCGCTGCGGCGGATCAGCTGCGCCACGGGCAGCGGCTCGTGCTCGCTGGTGACCTCCAGGCACCCGACGCCCAGGATGTGCATGCCCTCCTGCCGGCAGGTGTACTCGATGCCGGCGATCATCAGGAAGCGCTCGTCGGAGTGGGCGGCGCAGTCGGCGACCTGCGCACGGACTTTGGCGGCGTCCATGTCCTGCGAGTGGTCGCCCATGGCGACGAAGTGATAACCGCGGCAGCGGTAGAAGGCGGCCACTTCTGCCACGCTCATGCGGCCGTCGTGCGACAGGTTGGAATGGACGTGCAGGGCCCCCTTAACGCGCACGTGTCCGCTCCTTCCGGCCGAGTGCGTGGCGCAGATAGGCCTTGAGCTCGAACCAGCCGGGATCGGGGTCGGAGCGGCGGAAGATCTCGTTGTAGCAGTCGGTGTCGTCGGTGAAGAAGAAATCGAGCACCGCCTGCAGGCGGGAGCTGCCGCCGTTCAGCATCTCCGGACGGCGCAGGCGCAGCCACAGGTGGTCCAGGTCGCCCAGTACCCACCGGCTCTTCACGCCCACCCGGTAGTCGAAGGCGGGCGGGACATCGTCGCCGAGGGCGAGGCGGTAGAGCATGAGCGGGAAGTTCACCCCCGCGTCCATCGCCAGCTGCAGCGAGCCCCAGAAGCGGCCGTTCACTTCCATCAGCTTGCGGCGGCCGTCGCGGTCGTCCACTTTGAACTCGACCATGGCCACGCCCTGCCAGCCCATCGCCTTCAGCAGCGCGAAGGACTTCTCGATCATCTCCGGGTCGGGGGCGATGCTGTCGCGCAGCACGCTGACTCCACCCCACGGCGGCTTTTCGCGCAGGCGGCGGTGGCAGAAGGCGCCCTTCAGCTCGCCGTCCCACACCAGCAGGAAGACGCCCCGGCCCTCGCCGTGGATCTTCTCCTGCACCAGCGGCCCCGGGATCTCAGCGGCGGCCCGGCGGTAGCGCTCGATCAGTTCCGCAGGTGTGGCGGCGTACTCGACCCCGCCGGTCACCCAGCGGCCGTCGCGCCAGTGACGCGAGACCCGCGGCTTGAGGACCGCCGGATAGGCGATGTGGCGGGCGACCTCTTCAATGCTCTCCTGGGGACGAAGCATGTGGGTCGCCGGGCAGGCGATGCCGACGCGCTCGGCGGCGAGCACCATCTCGCGCTTGTCCTGGGCGCGGGCGATGGCGGAAGCGTCCGGGATGGGAACCTTGACGAAGGCTTCAAGCTCCGGCCGGATGGCCGCCACCAGTTGCGTGGTGACGTCCGTCATCGGAAGCAGGACACGGTGGCCGCCGCCGCGCAGCTCGTCGCGCAGGAATTGCTGGAAACCCGAGGGGTCCGCAGCCGGCGAGGGATAGCGCACCCGCCGGGCGCAAAAACGCGAGCTGCCGGCCAGGCTGTGGTCGGAGGTCTCGCCGACGGTGACCGCCACACCGGCGGCGCCGAGCGCACGCACTACCGCGAGCGTGGAGCGCTGGTTGCCGTCGGTGACGAAGGCGGACATGGCTTCACCGCCATCCTGTCAGGTGGAATTCCAGGACCCGCGGGGAAAAGCGTCCCGCCGTATCCACGACGCAGCCTTCATGCAGCAGCACCCGGGGGATGGTGAAGGGATCGGCGCCGCCGCTGTGCCATCCGCTGCGGGTGGTGAAGGCGCACTGGTAGCCCGCGGCCTGGACGCTGGCGCGGGCGCGCGCATCCCAGTCCCCGTTGGGGTAGGCGAAGGCGCGCACCGGCTTGCCGGTCGCCGCTTCCACCTTCTGCTTGCAGGTCCGCACCTCCAGGTCGATGACCGCGTCCTTCTCGTAGGGCAGCAAGGGGTGAGTGTCGGTGTGCCCGCCGAAATCGATGCCGTGGGCGGCCATCTCTCGGACCTCGGCCCACGTGAGCATCTGGTCGCCGTCGCCGGCGGGACCGTCGGCGATGCCGCTCAGCAGCTCGACGCGCCGGTCGCTGGACATGTGCTTGAGCTTCTCGATGATCTGGTCGAGCCCGCGAACCGTCTTGCCCGCGCTGCGGGTGACGCGCTCCTCGATGGCGTTCAGCTTCTGGAGGCTGCGGCACGCCGCGCGCAGCCGCTCCACCCAGAAGGTCTCGCCGCCGTCGAGCAGCCCCGTTGCCAGCAGGATGGTCGCCGGCAGCCCGTGCTGCTTCAGCAGCGGGAAGGCGGTGGTGAAGTTGTCGCGCCAGCCGTCGTCGAAGGTGATCAGGCAGGAGGGCTTGCTGCCGTTGGCAGCGCCGCCGGAGACGAACTCCTCGAGGCTGACCACGTGAAACGACCGGGCCAAATGCTCCAGCAGCCGTGCGAAGGTCTGCTCCCGCAGGATGATGCCTTCGAGCGAATTGGCGCGGGGCAAGTCGGCGTCGTTGAGGACGCGGTGCAGGCCCAGGACGCAGGTCTCGCGGTGCTTGCCGCGCGTGCGCCGCAGCGCCCGGCGAGCGGCCAGCACCCCGGTGTAGGCGAGCGCGTTGGCGGCGCTCACGCGCAGCGCGCGCCGGGTGCGGGGGGTCATCGCGCCACCTCGTCGAGCACGCGCGACAGTTCTCCCGCCAGGTTGTCGTAGCGGAAGCGGGCGACGAACTCCGGCCGCGCCGGCCGCGGCCGGCCGTTGCCGCCGTTCCTCGCCAGCAATTCTCGCAGCGCCCGCTTGATGCCCTCGCGGTCGTAGCTGACCCAGCCGGCCTGGCCTTCCTCCACCAGCTTCTGGGTTCCTCCCGGGGGCGAGACCGCCAGCACCGGCCGGCCCACGCGCAGGTACCAGTAGATCTTGCCCAGCCCCGACAGCCGGCTGGTGCGCTCGCTGGCCAGGAACACCAGCAGGCAATCGCTGGCGTACATCGCCTTCAACGACTCGCGGTGCGGGATGAAGGGATACAGGCGGACCACGTCCTTCAGCGCCCCGGAAGCGTACTCGCGCGTCTCCCGGTCGTCGGGGAAACCGACAATGTTGATGCGCAGCTTCTGCCGCAGCTCCGGAGACTCCTGCAGCAGTTCGCCGACCGCGGGGAAGAACTGCCCGCTGAATCTCGGATACACCGTCCCGAAGTGCGACAGGTGCACGCATCCGGGCTCGAAGTAGTTGCGGCCGCCCTCCACCTCGGGCCCGAAGTCATCCTCGTCGTAGCCGTTGGGGACGACCACGATCTTCTCCGCCGGCAGGGCGAAGGTGGCGCGCAAGTCCTCGCCGTTGCCCTCAGAGATCACCACGATCTTGTCGGCGCGCGCCACCACGCGGCGCTGCAGCCAGCGGTCCATCTTCTGGCGAAACGATTTCGGCGCCGGGTACCAGGGGTCGCGGAACTCGCAAACCCACGGAACCCTGAACAGGAGTTTCAATAGCAAGCCGACGACCGGGGCGGAGCGCGGCGGGCTGCTGGTGTAGATCAGGTGGAAGCGCTTGGCCATGTGCAGCTCGGCGCCGCGCAAGGCCGCGAACGGGATCCAGCCGGCAGTGTGGTCGGGGTAGTAGAGAAAGACGCGCAGCCACTCCGCGCCCCAGCGCAGGACCCTGCGTAAGCGTCCCTCCGGCAGATTGCCGGTGGGCTTGGAGACGGGCGCCAGGTTCTTGACCGTCCCGGTGACGCGGTTCTCCCAGGCGTCCACCCGCGCCAGCCGGGTGCGTTCCAGGTGGACTTCGGCGGGGAGCTTGGCCAGCAGGCTCACATCCTCGGCATCGGCGGCCGCGCCCTCGACCGTCAGCACGGTCGGGGTCCAGCCGTAGCGCAGCAGGTGGCGCAGCATGCCGACGTGGCGGTACACGCCGCTGGTGCGCTGCGGCGGAAAATCGAACGTGATGAAAAGCACGCGCTTCATCAGCGTGACCCGGACGCGGTGTGTGCCTCCTCCATCGCCGGCCGGCGGCCCGGGACGCGCTCGGCGATCTTGGCGCCGAGGGTGCGGAAGATGGCCCGTTCCTCGCGGGAGAACATCAGGTACATGCCCGCCAGGTACGCCAGCCAGAGCGCTGCGTTCACGCCCAGCGACGGCAGCAAGGACAGATCGACCCGCGTACTCACCATGTACACCACCGCCGCCCCGCCCAGCGCAAGCGCGTTCCTGCCGTACTCGTAATCGACGTGGTACACGCGTTGCGCCGCCACGTAGCACAGCACCAGGCTGAGGGCGTAGGAAAGCACCGTCGCCACCGCCGCCCCCATCGCCAGCCAGCCGGGGATTAGCACGTAGTTGAGCGCCAGGTTGGCCAGCGCCACCACGGCGGCGATCCACGCCAGGTAGTGCGTCACCTTCTGCACCAGGACGCCGCTGAGCACCACCGTGCGGATGTCGTTGAGCACGTACGAGAGCACGATGAGCGGCACGACCGCCGCCGCGCCCCAGTAACTGGCCGGGGCGATGATGCGCAGCGCGTCCCGGGCGAACAGCGCCACCCCCAACCCCAGCAGCAGCGACACCACCACCTGGTAGGTCTGGATCTTGGCCTGGATCTGCTTGCCGTCCTCGCGTTTGGCCAGCTCGAACTGCTGCCACTGCCAGACGAAGGCGAAGGGCCCGCTCACCACGATGCTCACGATGCTGGCCAGCTTGTAGCCCAGCGAGTACACGCCGACCTGGTCGAGGTCGCTGAAGTGGCGCAGGAAGAAGCGGTCGGAGAAGACCAGGACGAAGGAGCCGATGCTCTGCACGATGAGCGGCGCCCCGTAGGCGAGCATGGCGCGCAGCTTGTCGCCTACCACCCGCAGAGGCACCTGGCGCAGGGTGGCGGCGAACATGGCCGTGCCGAAGAGCACGCTGGTCGCCAGGTTGGCGTACAGCGCCCCCAGGACGCCCCACTTCAGCCCCGCCAGGGCCAGGGCCAGCAGCCCCGCGCCCACCACGGCGCGCAGCAGTCCTACCACTGAGAACAGCACCGTCCGTTCCCGCACCCGCCAGTAGGCCTGCGGCACTTCGGCCAGGTTGGAGAACAGCAGGGTGATGGAGACGAGGCGTACCAGGTGCGCGTGCGCGCTGCTGCCCAGCACCACCTGGGCGATCGGTCCGGCGGCGGCCATCATCACCGCCATCAGCGCCACCGACGCCCCGCAGTAGTACAGCAGCGCGGTGGAGATCACCTCGCGCTTGTCTTCCTCCTTCTCGTAGGCGGAGTAGAAGCGGAAGACCGCAGAGTGGATCCCCATGGCGGCGAAGATGCCGGCGAAGAACGTGATCAGGTCCAGCAGCTCCAGCAGCCCGTAGTCGGCGGGCGCCAGGAAGCGGGTGTACACCGGGATCATCAGGAACCCGACGCACTTGGACAGCAGCACGCCCACTCCGTAGATGCCGGAGTGCTTCACCAGCCGCTTGAGTTCCTCGATCATGCCGGGGCTCCGCTGGCCTCCACCACCTCCGGGAAGCGCCGCTTACGCTTCTCCTCCACGACCGGGGCGGCGCTCGAAAGCGACGCGGTATGCAGCCCCAGCGAGATGGCCGCCAGGATCCAGAGGTGCGGGTAATACAGCACGGTCAGGAAGGCGCCGTTGCTCATGAACGCCACCATGGCCATGCTCAGGCCGAGGGCGACGTAGTACTCGTACTGCCGCCGGCCGGCCTTGCCGGTCTTGGCCAGCCGCCGCGCGGTGTTGGCGTTCACCCGCATGATGGCGAACAACAGCACCAGCAGCGGGATGCCCCCCAGGATGCCGGTTTCGGCAAACCCCTGGATGTAGATGCTATGCGGCACCAGCACCAGCCCCTTAGGGACGCTGTAACGCTGCGCGTAGGCCGGCCGGTAATTGTTGATGCCGACGCCGAAGAGTGGCGAATCGGCGAACATCCGCATCCCCGCCTTCCACAAGCTCATGCGGGTCTGCGCGTTCTGGTCCTGCTCGAAATTGGCCGCTGATATCACCCGGTCCTTGTGGGCTTGCGGCAGCAGGAACACGCCACCGGCGATCAGCAATCCCAGCAGCAGTGGGCCGACGATGCGCTTGGGGTTCCTCACCCATGCGTACAAGGCGGCACACCCCGCCCCCAGCATGGCGCCACGCGAGGCGCTGAACAGGATGGAGGCGGAGATCACCAGGAACCCGCCCAGCAGCACCAGTTTGAGGAACTTATTGCGCTCGGCGAAGGCGGCCATCCCCGCCAATGGCCAGATCACCGCCATGGCGATGCCGAAGTCGTTGGAGTTGGCGAAGAACCCGGTGGAGCCGGCGCCCACGCCGCGCGCCAAATACTCCTCGCTGCGGCCCCAGGCCAGCTCCGACGAGTAGGTGCGCAGCTGGAACTGCGCCAGCTTCACGTTCAGCAGCACCAGCACGATCAGGAAGACGCGCAGGCGCCAGCGGTTCGCCACCACCCGCGAGAACAGCACGAACACCACCACCCAGCGCAGCATGTCCACGAAGGCGGTCCAGGCGGTGAATTTCTCGACCGCAAAGAGGATGGAGACAGCGGTCGCAGCCGTGAAGGCTGCCAGTGCAATCTTCGTCAGCCGCGTCCAGGGAGTGTTGTCCTGGCGGATGGAGGGCGACAACAGCATGCCGACCGCCCCGATGGCCACGGCGATCTTGCCCACCTGGAAGGGCTGCAGCGCCGGGAAGACCGCCGGCAGCCGCGTGTACTCGATGATGATGTAGGCCAGGACGCCCAGGAAGCCGATGTCCCAGTGCGGTTCGCGGCGCGCCTTCTTGGTCGTTTGCTGCGCGGCGCCGCTCTCCTCCAGGGTTGCGACATGGCTGCCCACTAACGGCTCCCTCGCCCCAGCAGGACGATCTTGATGGTGTTGAACACGATCAGCAGGTCGAGCATCGGCGCGATGTGCTTGATGTAGTAGAGGTCGTAGCGCAGTTTCTCCTTGGAGTCCTCCAGCGAGGCGCCGTAGGAGTAGCTGACCTGCGCCCAGCCGGTCAGCCCCGGGGGCACGATGTGGCGCAGCTGGTAATAGGGGATCTCGCGGGTCAGCCAGTCCACGAATTCCGGGCGCTCCGGCCGCGGACCGACGAAGCCCATGTCGCCGCGCAGCACGTTCCACAGCTGCGGGATCTCGTCCAGGCGCAGCTTGCGCAGCAGCTTGCCCACGCGGGTGACGCGGGGATCGTCGTCGCCCGCCCAGGTGGCGCCGGTGGAGGCCTCCGCGTCCTGCCGCATGCTGCGGAACTTCCAGCAGGTGAAAACTTTGCCGTGCAGACCCACGCGCTTCTGCCCGTAGAGCACCGGGCCCGGGGAATCCAGTTTGATGGCCAGCCAGATCAACGGGAGCAGGGGCAGGAACACCAGCCCCACCCCGATGGCCACGAAGATGGAGAGCACCCGCCGCACGAACAGGAAGGTGGTGTTCAGGCGGAAGCCGTCGGAGAAGATCAGCCAGCTGGGGTTGAGCTCGTCGATCTCGATCTTGCCGGACACCTTCTCCAGCACGCTGGTGGCGTCCTCGATCTTCACGCCCTGCAGGCGCAGGTCGAGCAGCTCGCGGACCGGCATGGTGTTGCGCCGGTCGCGCATCGCCAGGATCACGCGGTCGATGGGAGTGTTCTGGCGGGCGGTAAGCAGCATCTCGGAGAGCGCGTCCTTGGAGGGCGAGGCTCCGATGGCGCCCGCCCAGCCCACCACGTCCATGCCCAGCTCGGCCTGGTTGCGCAGCGCCTCCACCAGCTGGTTGGCGCGCTCGCCGCCGCCCAGCACGTAGACCCGCTCCCGCAGGAACGGGCGTCGCACCAGCCAGGTGTAGCCCAGCCTCCAGCCCACCAGCGCCAGCGTCAGGATCATCAGCCCCAGTAGCGAGATGCCGTTCTGCAGACGCACCTCGGGGATGAAGTACTCCACGCCCGCCAGCAGGAACGACAGCACGCCCAGCACCACCAGCAGCCGGGCGTAGATCTCGCCGCGCGCCGAGAGCCGCTGTGGCTCGTACAGGTCGAAGTAATGCGAACACAACAGGGCGACGGCAGTGATGCCCAGGATCTTGACGAACCCACCCTCGTAGTTCAGCACCAGGACCGAGTCCTGCCCGAAGAGGATCAGGGTGGCCAGCACGAAGGAGGCGCACACGATGAGCGCCTCCCCCGCGAACAGGACCACCGTCCGCACCGGGTAGTAGACATGGAACAGTCGGACCAAGGGCTAACTCCTGGGCTGCGGCTTGCCGTAGGACCCGTAGTAGTAGCGGCTGTAAGCCTGCTTGTGCGGTACCCGGTTCAGCACCACCCCCAGCAGGGGCTTGTTGGCGAACTCCTGGCGCGCTTTGGTGGCCATCTCCAGCGGCGTCGAGTTGGCCTCCACCACCATCAGGACGCCATCCGCCATGTCGGCCATCACGCTGGCATCGGTGACCGGCACCGCCGGCGGCGAATCGATGATGACCCAGTCGAAGATGCCCGCCATCCGCCGCAGCAGCGGCTGCATGCGTCCGCTCCCCAGCAACTCGGCGGGATTCTGCGCCGGCTTGCCCCCGGGGATGAAGAACAGGTTCTCCAGCGGGCTGCGCTGGATGACGGCGAACTCGTCGGCCTTCCCCGCCAGGTACTCGGTCAGCCCGGGATGCTCCGGCGCGCCCAGGTACTGGTGCAGGCGCGACCAGCGCAGGTCCGCGTCGATCAGCAGCGCCGACCTCCCGTGCTGCCGTACCACGGCTTGCGCCAGGTTGGCGGCCACGAACGACTTGCCCTCGCCCGGCAGCGCACTGGAGACCACCACGGTGGTGAGCGGCTTGCGCTGGCGGATCTGGTACAGCCGCGAGCGCAGCGTGCGGAACTCCTCCGTGCCCATGGCCTGGTTGTCCTCGCTGAAGAAGATCATGGTCACCGGATCGGGCGACCACTTGGGCGCCGGGCAGCGCGCCTTCAGGTGCTCCAGGCGGATCTCGCCGTCGGTCGGAACCACGGCGGGCGCCGCCGCGGGCGCCGCCACCGCGGGCGCGGCCGCCAGCAGGGACTCGGGCAGGCCGGCCATGGCCGTAGCCGCCGCCATGGGACCGAGGGCGGGCTCGGCCGGCGGTTGGGGCTGTCCCGCCGCTGCCCGCGCCTTGTCTTGTTCGGCCTTCTTCAACGCTTCATGGATACGGCTCATCGTCCACCTTTCCGAAACTTAACGGTCACTGCCGCAGGCGCCGCAGCCGCTCGGCCACTTCCAGCGCCTCCAGGTCGTCGGTCACCGATGCCGCCGCGCCGGCCGCCAGCGCCTCGCCCTCGTCCAGGTCGAACTCGCGCGCCACCTCCTGCACCCGCTCGCCCGCGATCTTCTTCTGCTGGTCGACGAAGGCGCTGATCAGCGAGTGCTCGCACAGCAGGTTGATCAGGCGCGGGATGCCGCCGGAGAACCGGAAGACGTCCTCGACCGCCTCGGGCAGGAACACCGGCTCGCCGTTGCTGCCCGCGATCTTCAGCCGCTGCTGGATGTAGTGCCCGGTCTCCTCCAGGGTGAGCGGGTGGGTGCGGCAGCGCAGGGTGATGCGCTGGCGAAGCTGCCGCAACTCCGGCTGCTTCAGCTTCAGCTCCAGTTCCGGCTGTCCGCACAACACGATCTGCAGCAGCTTCTCCGTCGAAGTCTCCAGGTTGGTCAGCAGGCGGATCTCCTCCAGCACCTGCGGGCTCAAGTTCTGGGCCTCGTCCACCACCAGCACCGCCGTCTCTCCCGCGCGGT
>CAYTPH010000004.1:0-9929 GCA_964439635.1 uncultured Terriglobales bacterium | reverse complement strand
CACCTGGCTCTTCATGGGCGACTCCACCGCGATGCCGAAATCCGCCATCATGAAATCGAAGAACTGGGTGACGTTCAGGCGCGAGTTGAAGATGAAGGCGGTGGCCACCCGCTGCCGGTGCAGCCAGTCCAGCAGCTTGTTCAGCAGGGTGGTCTTGCCCGTCCCCACCTCGCCGGTGAGCAGGATGAACCCCTTGCGGCTCTGGATCCCGTAGGTCAAGCACGCCAGCGCCTCATGGGTGTGCTTGGTCAGAAACAGGTACCGCGGGTCCGGATTGACGTTGAACGGGTTGGCTTTCAGCCCGAAGAAGCTCTTGTACATAGTGGTTTAGGCCCTCGCTCCCTGCTCGATGTGCGAGGCTCCTCTCTTGGGGGCCGCCTTCTTCCCACGCCGCTGCCAGAACCGCCGCTTGTTGCCGTTGGTGCCGACGGTGGGCATGGCGGCCAGCGTGGGAAGCTCCAGGTAGAACTCGATGTCCTCCTCGCTGCGCAGCGCCTTGTCGCGCAGTTCCACCAGCATGGCCAGCCCGAACCCCAGGGCCAGCCCCGCCACCGCGCCGGCCACGCCGAACAGCGTCCGGTCGGGGAAGCTCGGCTTCTCCGGCAGGCTGGCGGGGTCCATCACCCGGAAGTTCTCGCCCTGCTGCCGGCGCTCCATGTCGGTCGCCATCTCCGACAGGGTCTTCTTGGCCAGCAGGTCGTTGTAGAACTTGTGCGCGATCTCGTAGTCGCGGGTGAGCTGCTTGGCCTGCTCCTCCACCATCGGGCTGGCTGCCACCCGAGCCTGGTACAGCCGGATCTGATCCTGCAGGCGCGCCTGCTGTGCCTGTTTCTCCTTGATGGCCAGGGTCATGCTATGCAGCCCGATGCGCAGCTTCTGGACGCTCTCCGGCTCCACGCCCTGCCGCTTCTTGCCGTCGACGACGGCGGCTTCCGAACCGGCGGCCTCGATCTTCTTACGTAGCGACGCCACCGCTTCGCGCGCCTTCAGCACGTCGGGGTGCTTGTCGGTGTAACGGGTCTCTAGCGCCGCCAGCTGCGCCTGGGCGGCCGACAGTTGCTGCTCGAGAGTCTGCGGGTTGGCCGCGCCGTCTCCCGCCTCCCACGCCTGGAGCTGCTGGGTGAGGACGTTTTCCGCCAGCAACTTGTCCTGCTGCAGGCGGCTGAGCGCCTGGGTGACGGCATCCAGCTGCGTGTTCATGCCCATCAGCAGGTTCATGTTGGTCTGTTCCTGCCCCGGCAGCGCTCCCAGGTGTTTGCCCTTGAACTCGGCCAGCAGCTTGTCCAGCTCGTCCAGCCGGCGCTTGGCCTCGTCCAGCTGCTTGGCCAGGAACTCGGTCGTGCCCTGGGCGCTCTGCTCCCGCGACTTCAGGTTCTCGGTGATGAACATCGAGGTCAGCTCGGCGCACACCTGCTGCGCCACCCGCGGGTTGTCGGCGGTGAAGCTGATGTAGAAGCCCGGCAGGTTCTCCTTGTTGCTGCTGAAGGTGGCCTGCACCGCGCTCACCGAGATGTTCTTGCGCATCCGTTCCAGCAGCTCTTCCATGGGCAGCTTGCCCTGGTCTTCCTTGTACAGCCCGAAGCGCTCGATGATGGGCTGCAGGCGGGTGCGGCTCAGGATCTGCTCCTGCATGGTGGCCAGGCGCTGCAGGATGTCGTCGTTCAGGGTGGACTTGACGTAGTTCTCCGGCACTTTCTGGCCTTCCACCAGGATCAACGTGCGCGAGGTGTACTCCGCCGGCAGTATCCAGGCGATGCTCAGGCCGATGATAGGCCCCAGCACCAGCGGGATCGCGATCCACCATATCCGCCGGCGCAACATGGCCATGTAATCCTGCACCGTCATTTCACGATGTCCGAACATGCGCTCTTTCCCGTTCTCCCGCTCCCCCTAGAACCAGTTGATAGGGATGGGGCGAAGTCTCCACTGCAGGCCGATCCCGCCCACGTGGCGGAGATAACTGGTGCCGCACCCCAGACACAAGGGAACGTTGGTGGTCTGGTGCTGCACGTTGTAGCTGAAGAAGATGCTGAACTGGTGGCCCAGCGGCCGGCTGAGGCTGAAGGCCGCATACTTGGTGTTCACGGCGCGCTCGATGAGGGAGAAGCCCGCCAGGGTCTCGTTGCGCGAGAAGCCGCCGGAGAGCGAGCCTGCCCACACCCGCGACAGCTGCCGCTTTAGGCTGCCCTCCACCGTGTGGGTGCTGGCGCCGGCGAAGACACCCGCGCCCGCCGTCGTGTCCCGCGAGTAGGAGAGCGACAGGCCGGTGCGCGCCACCTGGTAGGTCAGGCCCGCGCGGACGCTCCACGAGGCGGCCGTGTCCGAGCCGAACAGCGGGTCCTCGACCATGCGGATCTGCGGGCCGCCCGAGAGTTGCAGCGCCAGCTTGCCCGTGATCCTGCGCCCGTAGGCCAGGTTCACGCTGTGCGTGTCCATGTTGCGCGAGTTCCCGGAGTAACGGTAGAGCTCGGCGTGGTACACCACGCCCAGCGTGTCGAAAGCGCTGAGCTGGCGGTCGAAGCCGAAGCCGAAGCCGTACTGGTCGCTGTCGTTCAGCCCGGACCCCAGGAAGCGCAGGATGCCGTAGGATCCGGAAAAGTGGATCGACGACCTGCCGCTGATGGTGTACTGCAGCTGCCCGGCGGCGGTATTACTGATGCGCCGGTTCCGTCCCGTCAGGATGGACTGTCCGGGCAGCAGCGGGCCGCTGCTCCCGCCCGTGGGCAGGCCTCCCACGCCGCTGATCCCGCCGTACCCGAAGCTCGACTCCGGTGTGTAGGTGGCATCGTCCGTCAGGGTGAACGTAGCCCGGCGCATCCGCCACGACAGCGCGATCCCACCCTGGTGGAAGTCCGAATTCAGGTCCGACCGCTGCGCGTAGAGCGTGCCCCCACCGGTGTAGTTCAGGCGCAGGTCGGCACGGCTCCAGATGCGCTGCAGTTCCACCGAGCCTGCCAGGTTGGTCACCGCCTCCACGCTGCCGCCCCCCAGCAGCGAGGGCTGGCTGTCCACGTACTGCGACACCCGGAACGTGGGCAGCAGGAAGCTGCGGGCCTCGCCGGAGCTGCCCAGGCTGAGCTCCTGGATGCCACCCAGCGGCCGGGTATCGGGCACCATCGGCGGCTCGGTGCTGCCGGGCTCGCCGCCGGCGGGTTCCTGCGGAGCTCCCGCCGGAGCTTGCGCCGGCTCGGGCGCCGTCTCCTGCGCCGTCGCGGCGGCGCACAGCACCGCCGCCATCGCGGCCAGACTCAGCGTCTTCATCAATGACGTCATAGCAACCTCACGGGACCACGACCGTGTCGCCGGGCTTCAACTCGAAGTTCTGCTGCGAATCGCCGTTCAACAGGGCCTTGTAATTGACCGGGATCTTGGTCTGCTTGCCGCCGTCGTTGCGCAGCACGTAGATCTTCTTGGTGTTGGCGAACTGCGAGAACCCGCCCGCCGACGACAGCGCCTGCAGCACCGTCATGTTGGGCAGCATCTGCTGGGGCCCGGTCCGCGACACCTCGCCCATGATGAAGATCCGGCGGCTGTTCATCTGGTTCACTACCACCGTCACCCGGGGGTCGGTCAGGAACTGCTTCAGCTGCTCGGTGATGGCGCTGGCCAGCTGCATCGGCGTCTTGCCCGCCGCCTGCACGTCGTTCAGCAGCGGCAGCGAGATTTTCCCGTCGGGACGCACCGGCACCACCCCGGAAACCTCCGGCTCCTTCCACACGCTCACGTTCAGCACGTCCTCGGGACCGATCACGTATTCCTGGTCGTTGGGCGTGCCCGCCGGGGCCGGCGCCTTTTCCGCCGGCTTCTGCGCCGCCACGGGCACGGCCAGCGCCAGCAGCAGGACCACCGCTATCCATCTCATCTGCATGATGACCTCCGCAAAAAGTCGGGTTACGTTCCCGCCGAGTCCAGCCCGATCTGCTTCAGCTTGTACAGCAGGGCCTTGTAACTGATCTGCAACTCCTGCGCCGCCCGCTTGCGGTTCCAGCGGGTGCGGGACAGCACCTTCAGGATCAGCTCCCGCTCCGCCCGCCGCGACGCCGCCCGCGCCGCCTGTTTCAGCGACACCACCTCGCCCGCCTCGCGCTCCGGGCCCACCTCGGCGTTCCGGCCGCTGTGCAGTTCCTCCAGCGCCAGCCGTTCGTCCCCCAGGGCGACCACCTTCTGCATCGCGTGCTCCAACTCGCGGATATTGCCCGGCCAGGCGTGGTCGAGCAGGATGCGCAGGGCGCTCTCCGAAAGCTCCGGCTTGCGCCGTCCCAACAGCGCCGCATAGCGCATCAGGAAATGCTCCGCCAGCGCCGGGATGTCCTCCCGGCGTTGCCGCAAGGTGGGCAGCCGCAGGCACACGCCGTTGAGGCGGTAATAAAGGTCCTCGCGGAAGCGGCCGGAGCGCATCTCCTTCTCCAGGTTGCGGCGCGTCGCCGAGATCAGCCGCGCTCCCATCTGGCTGTTCTGGGCCATGTCGCTGTCCGGCAGCGCGTACAGCAGGCGCGGCTGGCAGGCCGGCTCCAGCTCGCCCACTTCGTCCAGGAGCACCGTCCCGGCGTGCAGTGCGCTCCCCTCGCCGTTCGCCGGCAGGTGAGAGGAGAAGAACTCCGGGTCCAGCGCCGCGCAGCTCAGCTTCAGGAATGCTTCACCGCTCCGCCGCGAGATTTGGTGGATGCGGTAAGCCACCGCGCCCTTCCCCGTGCCGCTCTCGCCGATGATCAGCACCGGCATCTCGGTGACGGCGATGTCCATCATCGTCCGCTCCAGGGACCGCATGCCGGGGCTTACGCTGGGCACGAAGAAGTGATCGCCATTGGTGGCCAACATCGCGGCGCCACCATTCGTCACTCCAGGCGCTTTGGCGTGCATCCTTCCTCCAGACGGACTTCACTCGCGTGGCGCAGTTGGGGGGAGAAATCCGAGTCGGCTGAGTGCACGACAAGTTCCAGCCGCCGACGGGCGACGCCGCAATCGCCTAAGCTACTGATTCTATAGCCAATCTGAAGGGAATCGGCAGTAGCTTTCGGGCTCCTCCCGCCGGCCGCGAATCTCACCCTGAGAGAAATATTTTTCCCTTTCTGTCCGAATTTGTGGGACAAATGCTCCCGCTTGCCGCCCCCGTGATTCTGGTCAACACATTTAGAATCTTTCACATAATGGCGACTTGGCACGTCGGTGATGGCTCTCCGCCCCCGATGGGAAAAACATTTCCCTCGTGCTACTTGCTTTCCACTGATGGCTGACGCCCTGTGTCGACGAAACCGTCTCGTTTTGAGCCGCATTCCCGCCCCAAGCCCGTCTTTTGAGCAGTTTGGCGACGTTTCGCCCAGCAGTCTCCGCCTACCGGGCGGCTGGAATCTCAATTGCACTGTCCAGCCACTTCGGAATATCTTTGTCTGCGTTCGAGGGCTGATGAACCACTCCGGAGAAGGGGTAGCTACTGGGCTGGCGCCGGCCGTGCCAACCACCCGCGCATGGCTTTTCCAGGGGGCGGTGCTCGCCCTGTTGGTGGGCTGGCTCTACCGCAACGTGTTGTGGGGCCTGGGGGTCGACTGGTACACGCTGCCCGACTTCTCCCACGGCTTCTTCGTCCCGCTGTTTTCTGGGTGGGTGGTCTGGCAGGACCGCCAGAAGCTGGCCGCCATCCCCGTCCGCCCCGCCTGGTTCGGCGCGCTGGTGATTGCCGGCTCCATGGCGATGTTGATCGTGGGCAATCTGGGAGCGGAGTTCTTCCTGGCCCGCGCCTCGTTCATCTTCCTGGTGGCCGGCCTGGTCATCCACTTCCTGGGCTGGGCACACTTTCGTGCTTTGCTGTTCCCCTGGGTGGTGCTCTTCCTGATGATTCCCATCCCCGCCATCCTCTTCAACCAGATCACCTTCCCGCTGCAGCTGATGGCTTCGAAGATCTCCACCAGCCTGCTGCAGCTTCTGGGCGTCCCGGTGCTGCGCGAAGGCAACGTCATCCAGCTGCCGGTGATGAACCTGGAAGTGGCGGAGGCCTGCAGCGGCATCCGCTCTCTGGTCTCGCTTACCACGCTGGCGGTGATCTACGGGTATTTCCTGGAGAAGAGGGTTTCGCGCCGCTGGCTGATGTTGATCGCCGCCATCCCCATCGCAGTGCTGGCCAATGCGCTGCGTGTGATGGGGACCGGCCTGGTGGCGCAATACTGGGACCCGGCCAAGGCCGAGGGCTTCTTCCACGAATTCTCCGGCTGGGTCATCTTCGTGCTCTCGCTGGGGATGTTGCTGGCCTTCCACCAATCGCTGCAGTGGCTCGACCGGATGCGCACTCCCAGGAGCTCGTCATGAACCCGCGCAACCTCGCTCGTTTCCTCGTGCCCGTGGTGCTTGTGCTCTCCACCGCTCTGCTGCTGCAGGCGCGGGGCTCGCGCGAGGTCATTGCTCCTCGCCAGGAACTGGCCGGCTTTCCCACCGAGCTGGACGGCCGTAGCTCCCGCGAGATCGTTATCGGGCAGGATGTGCGCGACATCCTCGGTCCCGGCGATTTTCTCAACCGTTTCTATTTCCGGCCGGACCAGCCGTACATCGATTTCTTCGTGGCCTATTTCGCCAGCCAGCGCACCGGCAAAGCCATCCACTCGCCCAAGAACTGCCTGCCGGGTTCCGGCTGGACGCCGACCGACTCTGGCTACGTCCAGATCCGCCGCCCGGACGGTACGCCGGTCACCGTCAACCGCTACGTGATCGGCAAGGGGCTCGAACGCCAGATCGTCCTCTACTGGTACCAGGCGCACGACCGCGTGGTGGCCAGCGAGTACTGGGCGAAGTACTTCCTGGTGGCCGACGCCATCACCATGAACCGCAGTGACGGCGCCCTCGTCCGCGTCATCACCCCGGTCAATAGCCAGGAGGGCTTCGACAAGGCCCAGGCCCGCGCCGTGCGCTTCGCCGAGACTGCCTTCGCCAACCTGGGCCCCTACATCCCCCGCTGACCGGCACCGGCCATGCTGCAACAGTTTGCACTTCAAGAGAAAACACAAGGCGCAATCATGGATCCAGGGGCGTAAAGCCGTCCTATACCTACCTGTGGAATCCATCTAACTTGCTGAAAATAATGTGTGTTAGTCATGCGAAACACAGGAGGCTTTGGGATTCGGTCTGGTACCAGGATTGCTCATTCCGAGGTGACAGCTTCTACGTGTGTCGGCCCCCCAGACGCACGGATAGCGAAGTCTGCCGTTTCAGAACCCTTGGGAGGATGGGATGCGTAAGACACTGCTTTCAATCTTAGCGTTGGCCGTGCTGTTCGTGGCGCTGCCGGCCAGTGCCGACACAGCCTGCACTATCAGCGGCGGCAACCTGCAGGTCGCGGTCGGTGGTACCTGTTATTTTGACTTGACCACGAGCAACAACGTCGCCCTCGACGGCGCCGTGGTTCGCGTGACCGTCGACGATACCGGCAGCGCCACCACGCTGGGGTTCCAGTTCCTCAGTGCTCCCATCGCAAACCCGGTGATCGGAATCGACCGCATCGGTTACAACATCGCGTCGAATGGCGTGGGCGGCGGTTTCGATTCTCCTGGCGGCGGCGCTTGTGCCGGCGGCCCGGTAATCGCTTGCGGCGGAAATATCGATGGATTCGGCTCGTTCCTGCGCGATGGCAGCGAATCCGCTGGCACCGGAGGTGTCAGCTCGCCGATCGTGATCACCTTGGCCGGCCACATCACCTCCGTCGCCCCCAACGCCAACGGCGACTACTTCGTGGTGCACGTGCGCTTCGGCGGAGACTGCTCCGGCTTCATCGGCGGACCGGCCGACTCGCGTTCCCAGGATCCAGCCGGCGGTTGCGGCGGGACCCAGGTCCCAGAGCCCGGCAGCCTGGCGCTGTTCGGCTCCGGCCTTATCGGTCTGGCGGGCGTGCTTCGCCGCCGCCTGATCGGCTAAACCTTCACTTCGCATCCCATGCCCCCGGCTCTGCTGGGGGCTTACTTTTGCCGCTGCCGTGCAAGCTCCCGTGATTGGAGGCATAATTGCACGATTGAGCTCCTAGTCAGTTCAGGAGATCCCATGAAGTCCGGCCGCCTCTTCATCGTTGCACTCCTTCTGCTTGCTTTCATCGCCGGTTGTTCCAGCCCTCACAAGAGGAAGCTGAAGTACGTGGAGAGCGGGAAGCGCTTCATGCAGGAGCAGAAGTACCGGGAGGCCGCCATCGAGTTCAGCAACGCCATCCAGCTGGACCCGGAATTCCCCGACGCCCACTACGAGCTGGCCAAAGCGCACATGAAGATGGAGGCCTGGAGCAGCGCCTACACCGAGCTGTCGCGCACCGTCGAGCTCCAGCCCAAGCACCTGCAAGCCCAGCTCGATCTGGGGAACCTGCTGCTGGGTTCGGGCGACGCCGATTCCGCCAAGAAGAAGGCGGAGCTCGTACTGGAGCAGGAGCCCCACAACTACCAGGCCCGCATGCTGCGCGCCAGCGCCGACGCTGCCCTGGGCCGCCGCGAGCAGGCCATCCAGCAGATCGAGGAGCTCGTCCAGAGTGATACCCGCCGCTCCGATTCCTACTTCGCCCTGGCGACGCTGCTTTCCACCTCCGACCCCGGCCGCGCCGAGGACAACTACAAGAAAGCCCTTTCCCTGGACCCGGATTCGCTGGACAAGCTGCTGGCACTCTCCGACTTCTACCAGCGGCAATCCCGCTGGGCCGACTCCGAGCAGGTGCTGAAGACCGCCATCTCCAGGGACCCCAAGAACCTGCAGCCGCGGCGCGCTTTCGTCACCGCCCTGCTCATGCAGGATCGCAAGCCGGAAGCCGAGCGCTATCTGGCGGCCTTGAAGCAGGAGCGGCCCAAGGACTCTGAGGCCTACCGCATGCTCGGGGATTTCCTCGTACAGGTGGGCGACTTCGGCCGCGCGGCCGCCGAATTTCAGTCGCTCATGCGCGAGCACCCGAAAGACTCCCGGGTGAAGAACAACTACGTGCAGCTCCTGATCGTCCAGGGCAAGATCGCCGAAGCCCGCGAGCTCAACGACCAGATCCTGAAAAGCAACAAGAAGGACTCCTATGCCAGCCTGGCCAACGGCCAGCTGCTGCTGCGGGAAGGCAAGTCGGAGGAGGCCTTCAACCAGCTCTCAGCCCTGCTGCGCCTGGAGCCGGACAACGCCCTGGCCCACCACTATCTGGGGAACGCCGCCAACGACCTCGGTCAACTGGCGCGCGCGGAATCCGAGTGGAGGGAGGCGGTCAAGCTGCGCCCGTCGCTCACCGATGCCCAGCGCCAGCTCGCGAAGGTGGCCATCCGCAAGGGCGATGCCGGGTTGCTGGCCACGGCCGCCGATGCCCTCATGCGTTTCGAGCCGGGCAAGCCGGAAGGCTACGTGTACCGCTCCAACCTGGCGTTTGCGGGCCGCGACTTCGGCGCCGCCGAGAAGCTGCTGCAGCGCGCCATCCAGGTGGCGCCCAACGACCCCGCGGCTTATGTCCGCCTGGCCGGCCTCCGCTTCATGCAGCGCAAGTTCGCTGATGCCGAGAAGCTCTACGAGGAGGCGTTGCAGCACGACCCCGCCAACAGCGACGCCCTGCAGGGCCTGGCGGGGATCTTCCTCGAGCAGAAGCAATCGGCCAGGGCCATCGAGCGCGTCCGGGCGCAGGTGCCCCGCGCCCCCGGCAGCGGCAAAGTCCGCATACTCCTGGCCACCCTCCTGATTGGCAACAAGGATATGGCTGGGGCCGAACGCACCTTGCTCGAGGCGGTCACCGTGGACCGGTACAACGCCGACGCCATGCTCATGTTGGCCCAGGTGCAGGCGGCGAGCGGTTCGCTGCCCACCGCCATCGCCAGCTACGAGCAATCCATCGTCCGCAATCCCAACGACGTCCGCTCCTACGTTCTCCTGGGGGCTCTGGAGGAGGGTCGCGGCAACCTGAAGCGCGCCGAAGAGCTGTACAACAAGGCGCTGCAGTTGCAGCCCGACTT
>CAYTPH010000003.1:0-29951 GCA_964439635.1 uncultured Terriglobales bacterium | reverse complement strand
AAGGCGGCGAACTCGCCGTGGACATCTCCCACCGCTATCACGCGCGGTTGGGCGGCCCAGGCCAGCGACGGCAGCACCAGTGCCACCGCCAGCATGACCACGCGTGCACACAAAGCTCGGCGAATCGGCCTCAAGGTTGGCCTCCCCACAGGGATGAATGCCGGCAGCGAGAGTAAGAAAGACGCCAAGAAAGCTGGTGCCACGGAATTCTGAGTTCAAAGCGCCAGGATGTCAACTCGCGCCGCGAAAACGGCTACTGGCGAGGGACTTCGAAGGTCAGGGTGGCGAAGAAGCTGCGCCAGTCCACGTCCGGGTCACCGCCGGCCGGGACCATGTGGATGAGCCGGGCGTACCACAGTCCGGGACGGTCGAGAGCAAGAGTGGCCACGCCGTCGGAGCCGGTGCGGGTGACGAGCGGAAACGCGTGGCCCTTCATGTTTGCGCCGGCGTACATGGCCGCGACCTGCACGTCCGCAAGCGGCTTTCCCTGGAAGAGCACGCGGACACGCAGCGGTTCGCCCGGTTTCAAGGCAGAGGGAGCTTGCTCGGGAACAATCTCCAGAACATGCCCCAGGGGCCGGGTCGCGGACGCGCCCAGCGCGCCCAAGAGAAGCTTCGCATACCGAGAATAAAGTTCGCGCCCGGGAGTACCGGAGGCGCCGCTCTGTTCGCGCGCGCGAATCACCTGGTTGAAACCTTCGGCGTGGATGTACTCGTTGAAGTCCCCGGCATCCAGCTTGATGAAGCGGGGATGCACCACCATCTCGGCGATGAACGCTCCTTTGCCACCCGGTGCGCAGAAGAGTTCCCGGGCAGCGGTTCCTTTCAGGTCCGCGGCGTCGGCGCCGCGGCGTACGCGGAAGAGCTCCAGCCGGTCGGCGGAAACGGCGTTCTGGGACGCGGGAAAGTTCTCTCCGACCCCGGCGCATATCCTTCCCTTCGGTCCGGGGACCAGGTACAAGTCGTGGGCGGAGGCGGAAACGGCTATCAGAACCACCACACAGAAGGCTCGAAGCATGGGCGCACATTCTACCAGCCACCCACAACTTGTCATTGAGGCCGGGATGGGCGAACCTTATCCGATGAGGATGGAGCCATGACGGAACTGGCAGCGAAACACTGTGTCCCCTGTACCGGCGGCGTGCCGGCGCTCAAGGGGAAGGAATTGGATCCGCTGAAGGCCCAGGTGCCGGACTGGGAGGTCGCCAACCAGCATCATCTGCAGCGGACCTTCGAGTTTCCCGATTTCCGCCGGGCGCTGGCGTTCACGAACCGCGTCGGAGAACTGGCGGAGGAGCAGGGACATCACCCGGACATCTACCTGGCCTGGGGCAAGGTGGGAGTGAAGATCTGGACGCACAAGGTGGATGGGCTGACGGAGAGCGACTTCATCCTGGCGGCGAAGATCGACCGCGTGCCTAGATAAGTGAGACCAGCGAAGAACGGCGGCGCGGCAGGAATGGGCTGGAAGCGATCTGGCCCTCGAAACGTGGCGCCCAGAGCCCCGGGACCGCCCGCCGGCACTGGGGGCAGGCGCCGTCGGCGGTGATGCTGTAGTCGGTGATGAAGTACCCGTAGCGGCCGACCAGCAGGGCGCCGCAGCCCGTACAGCGCGTGTTCTCCAGGTCCTGCACCTGTCCGGGAAGGTTCCCCGCGTATACGTAGCGCAGTCCGGCGCGCTTGCCTATCTCGGCGGCGCGCAGCAGGGTCGCGGGCGTGGTGGACGGGGTGGTGTCCATCTTGTAGTCGGCGTGGAACCCGGTCACGTGCCAGGGGAGGTCGGGGGAGACGCCGGCCAGGAACTCGGCCATGCGCGTCAGTTCCTCCTCGGAGTCGTTGGAACCCGGGATCACCAGAGTGACGATCTCCAGCCAGGTCCCCATGGCGTGCAGCCGGCGGATGGTGTCGAGGATGGGCTCCAGGCGGCCGCCGAGCTGGCGGTAGTGGCGGTCGTCGAAGGACTTCAAGTCCACCTTGTAGAGATCGATCCAGGGCCGCAGATACTCCAGCACTTGCGGAGTGCCGTTTCCATTGGAGACAAAGCCGGTCTTGAGTCCGGCCGAACGCGCTTCCTTGAAGATGGCCACCGCCCACTCGCTGGTGATCAGGGGCTCGTTGTAGGTAGAGACCAGGACCCGCGCCCCCAAGCGGAGGGCATCTTCCACCAGGGCATCCGGGCGCGCGGCGAGCGGCGGCGATACCGCTCGCGGGTCGCGCAGCGCCTGGGACGTAACCCAGTTCTGGCAGTAAGAGCAGTGCAGGTCGCAGCCCAGCATCCCGAAGCTGTAGGCCAGCGCCCCGGGATAAGCATGGAAAAAGGGCTTCTTCTCGATGGGGTCGCACTGCACCCCGCCGACGTACCCCCAGGGCACGTACAGCTTCCCGCCGCGGTTGAAGCGGACCTTGCACACCCCGGCCTGGCCCTCGGGGATGGGACACTGGTGACCGCAGGAGTAGCAGCGGAGACGCTGCTTCTCGTCCACGACCTCCACCAGCTCGGGAGCGGCTTGATGGACGTGTTCGGTCAGAACTTCGGCAAGGGACGGCATACTGCTCTACCTATTATAGGTTCCGCAGGACCAGGCTGAATGCCTTCCGATGCAGCCTACTTGCCGTAATAGGCAGCGTTGCGGGCGATGAACTCCTGCTTGTCCTCCGGCACCTGACTGGCCTCGAAGATGGAATCGGAGGTGCAGACGCCGACGCAGGCGCCGCAGTCGATGCAGTTCTCCGGGTCCACGTACATCTGGGTGGCCTCGGCGAAGGCGGCTTCGTCCTCCTTGGGATGAATGCAATCGGTGGGACAGGCGTTGACGCAGAGCGAATCCTTGATGCAGTTGTCGGTGATGACGTAAGCCATGCCGTGAGACTCCAGGGATGAAGATGAATGCACCTCCACGCTAGCGGGTCGCCACAGGGCGCAGCCGTGATTGGCGTCACATCGGTTTGTGAGGTCGAATACGGGGTGTGGTGACAACCCGCCGCGGCTGGACGACGGCGCGGACAGCTACCCAGGGCGATCAGGCGACGACGTTCTCGCTGACGCCCAGCTTGGCGAGGATCCCTTCCAGCGCCTTTTCCCGCTGGCGCAGCAGTTGCTTGAACTCGTAGCTGTCGGTGTGGGACAGCTCCTTCAGCAGCTCGCGGTGTTTCTCCTCCAGCAGGCGCGTCAGCAATTCCCGTTCTTCGATGGTCAACTGGAGCTCCATGGACCCTCCTCCCTGATTCAGCTTAGCGCGGGCCGCTCGGCGACGTAAGGACGCAGGTCACCGGCCGCTGTGAGGGGCACGGGAGGCGGAACCGCAGTCGCACTCCAGGCAGCCGTGCTTGGCGCAGGCGCCGCAGGCGCGGGTGACCTGTTTGCGCAGGGCCTCGCGGGCTCGGTGGACGCGCACGGCGGCGTTGTTGGCGGTGATGCCGGAATGCTTCGCCAGTTCCCGCAGGTTGCCGTCGGCGAGGTCCACCAGTTGCAAGGCCTCCCGGTATTCGGGCTTGAGCTCCGGTAACAAGCCGATCACGCACTGGCAGATCTCCCGCCGGAAGGGGTCGGGAGGCTGCTCGGCGAGCGGGATCTGCCGCGACCGTCCCTCGTGGGCACGCTCGGCGGATGCCCGGCGGCGATAGAAATCGATGACCGCGTTGCGCAGGACGCGGTAGAACCAGGCGACGACGGTCTCTTCGTCGCGAATGGCGCCGCCGCGCTCCAGCCCGCGCACGAAGGCGTCCTGCAGGATGTCTTCCGCCACCTCCCGCGACCCGACCTGGCGCTCCAGGAAGGCCAGGAACCGGCCGCGGGCCTGCAGCAGCCGGTCAAGGCTCCGGGGTGAGACCTTGTTCTGCGCCTCTCCCATTTCAGTCGCTGTGCTCAGGGACAGCCGCGGGAGCGGCCATCTTGATCGGCAGCAGGCTGCGCACGATCACGTACAGCACCGGGATGATGAAGAGGTTCAGGAAGGTGGAGACGATCATGCCGCCGAAAACGGTGGTCCCGACCGAACGCCGTCCGGCGGCGCCGGCGCCGCTGGCGAATACCAGCGGCAACACCCCCAGGATGAAGGCCACCGAGGTCATCAGGATCGGCCGCAGCCGCAGGCGCGCCGCCTCGGTGGCGGCTTCCAGCAGTCCCATCCCCTTGGCCTGCAACTGCTCGGCGAATTCCACGATCAGGATGGAGTTCTTGCTGGCCAGGCCGATGAGCATCACCAGACCCACCTGGCAATAGACGTCGTTCTGCAATCCGCGCAGCCACTGCGCGCCCAGCGCTCCCAGGACGGCCATGGGGACGGCGAGCAGGATGATGAAGGGCAGCACGAAACTCTCGTACTGCGCCGAGAGCGTCAAATAGACCACCAGCAGGCCGAGCCCGAAGAGCACGACCGATTGGCCGCCCGACTCGATCTCCTCCAGCGACAGCCCCGTCCACTCGAAGGAGTAGCTGGCGGGCAAGGTCTCCCGCGCCACCTGCTCCATCACCTGGATGGCCTGGCCGGAGCTGTATCCTGGCGCGGCGCCGCCGTTGAGCTCGGCGGTGCGGAACAGATTGTAGTGGCTGATGATGCTGGCATTGGTGGTTTCTTGCACCCGGACCACGGTGTCCAGCGGGACCATCTTGCCATCATCGGAGCGCACGTAGAACTGGCGAAGGTCGCGGGGCTGCGACCGGAACTGTTTGTCCGCCTGCACGTAGACGCGGTACGAGCGATTGTTGAAATCGAAGTCGTTCACGTACTGCGAGCCCATGTACACCTGCAGCGCCGAGGTGATCTGGGTGAACGGAACGCCCAGGCTCTTGGCCTTCTCGCGGTCGATCTCCACCAGGAACTGGGGGTCGCGGGCGCTGAAGCTGGTGAACAGGCCTTGCAGCTCCTTGCGCTCGCCGGCCTTGCGCATCAGGTTACGCAGGACGCCCTCCATCTCTTCCATGGTGCCAGCGCCGGTCTGCTGCAACTGGAATTGGAAGCCGCCGTAGGCGCCCAGGCCCTCGATGGGCGGCGGCTGGAAGGGGACCACGAAGGCTTCCTTGATGCCCATCAGCGGCCCGCGGACATCGGCGATCACCTGGCTGAGAGAGTGCGCCGCCCCGGGACGCTCGGCGTTGTCCTTCAAGTTGACGAAGATCATGGCGCGGTTGGGGGCGGCGCCGCCGAAGCTGAAACCGGGCACCGAGAACACGCCCACCACGTCCGGGTGCTTGCCCAGGATGGCGCTGGCGCGGTTCGAGACATCGGTGGTGTATTCCAGCGACGCGCCCTCGGGCGCCTGCACCACGGTCATGAACCACCCCTGGTCCTCGTCGGGAACGAAGCTGGTAGGCACGATCTGGTACATCGCGTAGGTTGCCGCCAGGCCGGCCAGGAACACCACCAGGACCAGGCCGCGCCGGCGCTCCAGCACCGGAAGCAGGCCCACGTAGCCGTGCGTAGTGCGGGCGAGCCAGTCGTTGAAGATGCGGAACAGCCCGCGATGCGGCCGGCCGGTGTGCCTGAGCAGCAGCGCCGCCAGCGCAGGAGAGAGTGTCAGCGCATTGAAGGTGGAGAGCGCGATGGAGAAGGCGATGGTCAGCGCGAACTGCTGATACATGCGGCCGGTGGTGCCGGGGAACAGCGATACCGGCAGGAACACCGCGATCAGCACCAGCGAAGTGGCGATCACTGCGCTGGTGACTTCGCTCATGGCCACGTGAGTGGCGCGGCGGACCTCGTGCATACCCTCCTGGATGTGCCGTTCCACGTTCTCGATGACCACGATGGCGTCGTCCACCACCAGGCCGGTGGCCAGCGTGATGCCGAACAGGGTGAGCGTGTTGATGGAGAAACCGAACAGCTTGGCGAAGGCGAAGGTCCCGATCAGGGAGACCGGGATGGTGATGGCCGGGATCAGGGTGCTGCGCCAGCTCTGCAAAAAGACCCAGATGACCAGGATCACGATGACGATGGCCTAGGACAGGGTCACCAGCACCTCGCGGATGGACTCTCCCACGGCGGTGGTCGAGTCGAAGGCGATCTGGTACTTCATCCCCGCCGGGAACTGCCGGGAGAGACGTGCCAGCTCCTGCCGGATGCCATCGGCAACCTCAAGCGCGTTGGCGTTGGACAGCTGCATCACGCCCAGGCCGATGGCATCGTGCCCGTTGAAGGCCAGGTTGGACTGGTAGCTCTCGGCGCCCAGTTCGGCGCGGCCCACGTCGCGCAATTGCACCAGGGAGCCGTCGGGGCTGCGTTTCAGGATGATGCCTTCGAACTCGCGTGGCTCGGTGAGGCGGCCCACCGCCCGCACGCTGATCTGGTACTGCTGTCCGGGGAGGGCGGGCTGCTGGCCGACCTGGCCGGCGGCGACCTGCACGTTCTGCTCGCGCAGGGCAGACACCACGTCGGCCGGAGTCAGCCCGCGGCGGGCCAGGCGCTCGGGGTCGAGCCAGAGCCGCATGGCGTACTTGCGTTCGCCGAAGATAATGACGTCGCCCACGCCCTTCACGCGCTTGAGCGGGTCCTTGACGTAGACGTCGAGGTAATTGCTGATGAACAGCGGGTCGTAGCGGCCGTCCTCCGAGTACACGCCGATCGCCAGCACGAAGGAGCCGGAGTTCTTGAAGATGGTGACGCCGGTCTGCTGCACTTCGGCGGGCAGGCGTCCCATCACCGTGGAGGCGCGGTTCTGCACGTCCACAGCCGCGATATCGAGATTGCGGTTGAGGTCGAAGGTGGCGGTGACCTGCGCCGAGCCGTCGTTCCCACTCGACGAGCTGATGTAGCGCATGCCCTCGGAACCGTTGATGGCCTGCTCCAGCAGCGTGGTGACGCTGCTCTCCACCGCCTGCGAGTTGGCGCCGGTGTAGAAAGCTCCCACCGTCACCTGCGGCGGGGCCAGGGTGGGAAACTGCGCGATGGGCAGGGTGGGGATGGCGATGGCGCCCGCCAGGATAATGAGCAGCGAGCACACCGTCGCGAACACGGGACGACGTATGAAGAAGTCCACCATGCTGCGCTCCTATCCTTCGGGCGCGACCGGCACGCCGTCGGCCAGCATCTGCACCCCGGTGGTGATCACCTTGTCGCCGGGCTTGATCCCGTCCAGCACCACGTAGTCGTTTCCGACCACCTCGCCCAGCCTCACGCTGCGCTGCCTGGCGACGGTCTGCTTCCCGTCGCTCTCCGCCACATAGGCGAAGGTCTGGCCGGTGAGGCGTGCGATGGCGGTGACCGGGACCAGCGGATGCTCCGATTCCTGCCAGATCACGCGGGCGTGCACCACCTGGTCGTTGCGGAACTCGCCCCTGGGATTGGGCACTGTCGCCTTGAGCAGGAGCAGTTGGTTTTCCGCGTCCACGCGGGGAGAGATGAAATCGACGCGGGCCCGCGCGGCCGCCCGGTCGTTCTCGCCCAGAACCTCCACCGGGGTGCCTATGCGCACCGCCGAAGCCTTCTCCGCGGGAATGGAGATGTAAGCCTCCAGTTCCCCGCCCTCATCCACGGTGGTCAGCACCGTGTCGGGCTTCACCCGGTCGCCTACGCGCACCGGTATGTCGCCCACGGTGCCCGCGTGCGGCGCTTTCACGGTGTAATAACGGAGTTGGACTTGCTGTTCGCGTACGGAAGCTCCCAGGGCCTCGACCTCGGCCTCCGACGCCTCGAAGGTGGATTGGGCCTGATCGAGCTCCTGCTTGCTGACAACGCCGGCCGCGAACAGCCGCTTCTTGCGCTCCAACTCGGTGCGGTTCAGCTCCAGCGCGGCCAGGCGGGCGCGGCGGGATGCCTCCTGCGAAGTGACGGTGGCTTCCTGCTTGCTCTGGTCGATCTCCAGCAGCGCCTGGCCCGGCTTCACCCGGTCTCCCGACTGCACATAGATGCGACGGACCTGCCCCTCGACATCGGGCTGCAGCACCGAGGCGCGCCGCGACTTGAGGGTGGCGATGTACTCGGTGTACTGCGGCACGCGCTGCAGCTGGGCGACCTGGACCTTCACCGGCATGGCCTGTGGACCCTCGCCGGCGCCCTCCACCTTGCGGCCGCAGCCTGCCGCCCACGTGGCGAAGAGAAGTAGGATGACGATCCGCACAGTGGCAGTCGGATTCATGAAGGGGCCTTTCTCCCGCAAGTAAGACTATTCCGCAACAAGACTATAGGGATGGATGGGGTCGAAACTAACAAGGATTCGATTTCTGGGCTGACCTGTCAAGCACTTCGGGCGGGCAGACTGCGACAAGGCGCCCGATTTCCGGTAGGAGCGTCCTGTTTTCCTTGACAAAACTACAAGGAAGCGTATTTTTGTCCGACCCGGTCGCGCGCCTGGCCAGTTGCACTGTGCCGGAAACCATAATGTGGGGGGCCTTCTCCCAGTCCAGCCCGCAGTCCCGCGATCGCACCTTGGAGGCAATCCCATGAACCGACGCAGGTCTATCCTGCTCCCTATCTGCACCATCTTCCTTCTGTTCACCCTTGGCGTAGCTCTGACCTTCGTGACCCGGACCGGGGGGGGACCGGACGCCGCTGTCGTGTCCGGAGAAACAGCCGGCGAGAAGATGCCGCCGGCCCTGGCGAAGCATATGAAACGACTCCAGTCCATTCCCGGGCTCGGAGGAGAAAACCCGGAGGGACCCGGCGGCGCGGAAGCCGAGGAATTCATGGCCCTGGCCTATCCGGCGGACGACGTCCCGCTCGCCCAGTTGCAGGCTGCCAGTTCGGCGGCCGCTCGCCTGAAGGGGAAAGGCTTCCCCTCGGGCAAAGGACAGCCGGGAACGTGGGTTTCGGTTGGCCCGAGTGACGCTCTTTACCCCGCTACCATCTTCCGCAGCTCCTTCAGTTACGTCCCCAACCGGTACGTAGCGGGCGGGCGCTCGACGGCGCTGGCCATCGATCCCAACTGCCAGCCGGGGAATTGCCGCCTCTGGGTCTTCGCGGCGGGTGGCGGAGTTTGGCGCACCAAGAACGCCCTCTCCGGCCAGCCGAACTGGGAGTTCCTGTCGGGTAGCTTCGGCATCCAGTCGGGTAGCTCCATCACTCTCGATCCGAACGACCCCACGGGGAATACGTTGTACGTCGGCACGGGCGAAGCCAACGCCTCCGGCGATTCCGCTGCCGGCGTGGGCATGTATAAGTCCACCGACGGTGGCAATACCTGGACCTTGCTGGGCGCCTCCGTGTTCGCAGGCCGCGCCATCGGCAGCATCGCGGTGGCCCCGGGCAGCCCGAACACCATCTACGCCGGCACCACCCGCGGCGTGCTGGGCGTTTCCTCGGTGAGCGGCGGCGGCGTCTCGCTGATCCCCGGCGCCGCACCCTGGGGTCTCTACAAGTCCACCGACGGCGGGGCCACCTGGACCTTCCTGCACAACGGGGCGCCGCTGGCCTCGCAGTGCGACACCGTGGCCGAAGGCTCGGCCGGGCCGCCCTGCTCCCTCCGCGGCGTTCGCCGCGTGGCGCTCGATCCCTCGGACCCGAATATCGTGTACGCGGGTTCCTACCAGCGAGGCGTGTGGCGGTCGAACGATGGCGGCGCGACCTGGACGGAGATCAAACCCTCGCTCGCCGGCGCCAATAACGCCATGCGGCCCGAGTTGGCAGTCACCACCTTGCCTAACGGCAAGACCCGCATGTACGTGTACGAAGGGGCGAGCGGCAGCCCGACGTCGCGGCTGTTCCGCAGCGACGACGTGGCCGCGGGAGCACCTGTATTCGTGAACCTGTCGAGCAGCAGCGTCGCGGACCCGGGATACGGGACGCACAACCTGTGCACCGGGCAGTGCTGGTATGACAACTTCGTCTACACCCCGGCAGGCTACCCTGACATCGTGTACGTCGGCGGGTCGTACTCCTACGGCCAGACGTTCTCGAACAAGCGCGGCGTCGTCCTTTCCACCGATGCGGGCGTGACTTCCACCGACATGACGATGGATGCGACCGATCCGCTGCACCCCAACGGCCTGCACCCCGACCAGCACGCCCTAGTCACCAACCCGAACAACCCGTACCAGTTCTTCGAGGTCAACGACGGCGGCATCATGCGCTCCAGCGGCCAGTTCGCCGACGTCTCCAGCTGGTGCTCCACCCGCGGCATCACCGATGCCGACCAGCTCGCCCGCTGCCAGCAGTTGCTCTCGCGGGTGCCGACGGAACTGGTGGGCATGAACAAGGGATTCACCACGCTGCAGTTCCAGAGCCTGTCGGTGAGTCCATTCAACGTCAACGTCCTCCAGGGCGGCACCCAGGACAACGGTACCTGGCAAACTCCTGGAAACCCGGTGAAGTGGGAGAACACCATGATCGGCGACGGCGGCCAGTCTGGATTCGACGCAGCCGATCCCTCCTTCCGCTTCCACACCTTCTTCAACGCGACCCCTGACGTGAACTTCAGCAAGGGCGACATCGCGGACTGGAACTGGATCGGCGACCCCATCTACGGCACCGAGCCGCAGTCGTTCTACGTGCCCATCATCTCCGACCCGGTGGTGAGCAAGTCGATGTTCGTGGGGACCGGACACGTGTGGCGGACCAAGACCTGGGGCATGGGCACCATGACCCTGGAGACGTTCCGCGCGGAATGCAACGAGTGGTTCGGCACGTTCACCGTGATCTGCGGCGACTGGCTGCCGCTGGGCGATCCGGGCACCGCCGGACGGCTCACCAGCACGGCTTACGGCGCCGACCGCACCGCGAACTACGTGGTGGCGGTGGAGCGCGCCACCAGCGACTCGTCCACCCTGTGGGCGGCCACGTTCGGCGGCCGCGTCTTCATCTCGAAGAACGCGGACGCTGACCCCGCCAGCGCGGTGGTGTTCACGCGCCTGGACAGCCTCGCTGCCAACGACCCCGGCCGGTTCGTGACCGGGATTCATATCGATCCCTCGAACTCCAACCATGCCTGGGTGAGCTACAGCGGCTTCAACGCCACGACTCCCAGCACCCCGGGCCATGTCTTCGAGGTCACGTACAACCCGGTGGCAGGAACAGCCACCTGGGTGGACGTGAGCTACGACCTGGGCGACATCCCGGTGAACGACGTTGCACGGGACGACGTGACCGGGGACCTGTACGCGGCCACCGACTTTGGCGTGTTCCGGCTGCCGGCCGGCGGCAGCGGGTGGGTTGCGGCGGCTCCCGGCATGCCGCACGTCGAAGTGTCGGGTCTGACCATCGTGCCCGGCGCCCGCAAGCTGTATGCGGCAACCCACGGCCAGAGCGCCTGGGTGCTGAACCTGCCGTAGGAACCCTCGTAAACAGCAGGGCCGCCCTCAGGGCGGCCCTTTTTCTTGCCCGGTGCCCGGACTATGCGTCCTTGATCGCTCGCAGCTCGATGTTGGTGCGCCGCAGGCGGTCGGCGAGCGCCATTGCCAGGCCCTCCAGCAAGGCGATGGCCAGCTTCTTGTGCTCTTCGGCCAGGCGATCGAAGTTCTCGCGCGAGATCACGAACAGCTCGCTGTCGGTAAGGGCCACCGCGCTGGCCGAGCGAGGATTGCCGTCGAGGAAAGCGACCTCTCCCACGAAATCGCCCCGTCCGAAGGTGGCCAGGTGGTGGGCATCGTCGCGGGCTTTGGTGGGAAGAAGGATGCGGACCGCCCCGCGGCGGATCAGAAACAGCTCGCTGCCGCGGTCGCCGCGCTTGAAGATGACCTCGCCCGCTTTGTACGAGCGGGTCTCCATGCGGGCTTCGAGCGCGGCCAGGGTCTCTTCCTTGCGCCCCTTGAGCAATTCCATATCGCGTAATTCCAACAGCTTTTCGGTCTCGCGTTCCAGCCGCTCCTCGGCCAGGATCTGGTCCTCCACCCACTCCAGAGCTTCGTCGAGATGACCGAAGACGCCCACGTGGTGCTCGGGTCGCACCAGGCCCAACTGGTCGAGATAACGCTTCATGTCCTGACCGCTGGGGACGTAGCGCGGCATGTGGCTGAAGAGCAGGTACCGGCCATCCTCCCGCAGTTGCTGCTCGATCTGCTCCAGCAGGTGGGCGGCCGTGACGTCCACGGACTGCACCCGTCGCATGTCCAGGACGAAGTACCGCCGCTGCTTCAGCTCCGGCTCCAGCTCCGTGTGCAGCTGGTCGGTGGTGCCGAAGAACAAGCTGGACTGGAGCTCGAAGATGACCGTCTGCTCGCCCTTCTGCTCCAGCACGGCGCGCTCCGCCGGCAGACGCGCCTGCTTGGAGAACACCTGATTGCCCAGGGTCTTGCGGCGCACCACCGACCCGCTGATCTGCTGGCGGATGAACAGCATGACCGCCAGCGCGATCCCCACCGCGGAAGCCGCGATCAGCCCGACGGTCAGGGCGGTGACCACTACCGCCACGATGACCGCGAAATCCAGCACGGTGGAGCGCACCTTCAGCAGATGCAGGCTGTCCAGGTCGAACATGCGCACGCCGATCACGATGAGGATGCCGGCCAGCGCCGCCAGCGGCACCCAGGCGATCAGCTTGCCCAGGGCGACGAACGCCACCAGCACCATGGCGCCTTCGATCACCGCGGAGAGGCGCGTCCTGCCCCCGCTGGTGATGTTCACCAGGGTGGCGCCCATGGTGCCGGAACCCGGAGTGCCGCCGACGAGCGCGCTCGCGATGTTCCCCAGCCCCTGGCCCAACAGCTCGCGATTGGAGTCGTGCCGGGAACGAGTCAGTGCATCCAGGATCACACACGTCTTCAGCGTGTCGATGGAGAGCAGGACCGCCAGGGTGAGGGCTGGAATGACCAGGTACTCGAGTTCGGCAAGGCCGACCGAACCGAACGCCGCCCAGCGCTCGGTCAGCGAACGGATCGACGCCCCGCCCGCCGATTGGAGCGGACCTACGACCAGGTGATTGTCCGCCAGGGTCAGCAGTCTCTTGTCGAGCAAGCCCAGGCCGAAGTATGCGACGCTGCCTCCCACCAGGCCCAGGATCGCAGCCGGGACCGCCTTGGTGACTTTTGGCGCCAGCAGCATGGCCGCCATGGTCACCAGGCCCACGATCAGGCCCTGCCACTGCCAGGTGGAAGGCGAGATCAACGATTGCCAGAACGGGGTCCCTTTGCCGACGCCCAGCAGCTTGGGGATCTGGCTGCCGATGATGATCAGGCCGACGCCGCTCAGGTAGCCGCTCACCACCGGATACGGCATGTACTTGATCAGCCGTCCCAGGCCTACCGCTCCGAAGACGATCTGCACCAACCCGCAAAGCAGGGGCACCAGCATCAGCAGGAGCAGGACGGTGTGCGGAGGAGTTCCCTTCCGCATGGCTTCCAGGGCGAAGGCGGACATCACCGCGGCGGCCGGGGCGCAGGGAGCGGTGATGAGCCGGTTGGTGCCGCCGAAGGATGGCGCCACCAGCCCCAGGGCGATGGCGCCCAGCATTCCGGCAACCGCACCGGCAGCGGCGTACTGTGCTCCCAAGGGCGAGAAGATGGTGACGCCATAGGCGATGGCCGATGGCAGGGCCACCAGCATCGCCGCCAGGCCTCCCCAGAACTCGCCGGCCAGGTTTTCAGGTCGTTTCAATGCCGCAGAGCATACCACCTGCAGGTCTGCCCACTTCAACTGCGGAGTGGCGGACCTGCCCACGGGCTGGCCGGTCGGATACCATGGCTAGCATGACGCGAGAGCGGTTCCTGCGGCTGGTGCGGCAGGCGCTGGACGAGATCCCCGAGCGCTTTCGCCGGCGCATCCGGAACGTGGCCATCCTGGTCGAGGATGTACCGGCGTCGCAGCGCTCCCGCTCCAAGAAGCCGCGGCGGGCGCCGCGGCCAGGAAGCCCCCGGCCGAAGCTGCTGATGGGGCTTTTCGTGGGGACTCCGGCGACCCAGAAGAGCGTCTTCGACCAGCCCGCCGGCCCGGACCACGTGGTCCTCTACCAGAAGAACATCGAGGCGGTCTGCCGCTCGGACGACGAGGTCCGCGAGGAGATCCGCCTCACCCTATTGCACGAGCTCGGCCACTACTTCGGCCTGAACGAAGACGAACTGCGCCATCTCTAGGCGGACAGCACAAGAGCTCTAGAGGCTCTCCAGGATCGCCCGCAGGTACTTCCAGAACGGCTCGACCGAGGAGATCTGCACCCGCTCGTTCGGACTGTGCGGGTCGACGATCTGCGGTCCGAAGGCGACCATCTGTATCCCCGGATACTTCTCGCCGATGACGCCGCATTCCAGCCCGGCGTGCACCGCGATCAGCTCCGTGGGCTTGCGGAACAGCGTCTGGTGTACCTCCTGCACCTTCTTCACCAGGTCGCTGTTCGGCTCCGGCTTCCAGCCGGGATAGCCGCCAACGTGCTCCACCTCGAACCCCGCCATCCGGCACAGGTCGGCTACCATGCGGGCGGCGGCCTGCTTGCTGCTTTCCAGCGGACTGCGCTGGCTGGAGGTGATCTCCGCTTCCCCTCCCGCGACGGTGACCGTCGCCAGGTTGGTAGAGGTCTGCACCAGTCCCGGCACGTCGGGGCTCATCTGCAGGACGCCGTGGGGCAAGCCGGTCAGAAGCGTCGCGATGGCGGTGGCATCGGCCGACGCCACGGCCTGCGCGGCCGGCTCCGCCGGTTCCAGGGTGATCTGCAACCCGGGGTCGAAGCTGCCTAGCTCGGTGCGTGCTTCGGCCTCAACTCGGGCAACGAGCTTCTTCAACTCGTCCGCGCGGCTGGTGACGAGGATCGCCGACGCTTCTCGCGGGATCACGTTGCGCTTGCTGCCGCCGCGGACCTCGGCGATCTCCGCCTGCGACCCATCCAGCGCAGACCGCAGCACCCTCCCGAGTATGCGGATGGCGTTGCCCCGCCCCAGGTGGATGTCGATGCCGGAGTGGCCGCCCTTGAGCCCCGCAACCTTCACGCGCCAGGCGGAGGGTGCGGTCGCCGGCTGCATGGCCACCTTCCTCCGGGCGAGGGTGTTCAGCCCGCCGGCGCAGCCGATGCAGACGGTGTCCTGCTCCTCCCCATCGAGGTTGAGAAAGAACTTCGCCTGGAGCAGGCCCGACGGGAATTCGGCGGCGCCGGTCAGCCCGGTCTCTTCATCGATGGTGAAGACGAATTCCAGCGGGCCGTGAACGATGTCCTTACTCTCCATCACGGCGAGCGCCGCCGAAACACCGACGCCGTTGTCGGCGCCGAGAGTCGTGCCGTCAGCTTTCAGCCAGTCGCCATCGCGCAGGATCCCGATGGGGTCGTTGTCGAAGTCGTGCGGCGTGCCTTCGTTCTTCTCGCACACCATGTCCAGGTGGCCCTGGAGCGCGGTGACCGGAGCGGCTTCCCTGCCCGGCCGCGCGGGCTTGCGTACCACGATGTTGCCGACGCCGTCGGAGGTCGCGTCCAGGCCGAGGCGTTTCGCGTGGTCGAGCACCCACTGCCGCGCCTTGCCCTCTTTCTTGGAGGCGCGGGGGATCGCCGCCAGCTCACCGAAGAACTTCCAGACCGCAGCGGGCTCCAGGCCCTGCAATGGCGATGTCATTCGCACACCTCCCCATCATCCTACATGGCGGTGCGGCGGCTCGTCAGGTCTAGAACCGGTAGGTGAATTCGCTGTAGCCGAAGCGGGAGTTCTGCCCAGCCGGATAAACGCTGGTCATCACGCCCTTGCCCCACACGTTGGCAAAGTAGAACGTCATCCCCACGGCCGGCGTCAGCTGGTAGTCGAGGCTGACATCCCACAAGTCGCCGAGGCCCCGGTTCCCGCCGCCCGGCCGCCCCACGTAGCCGAACGTGTTCCGCTGGAAGGCGCCGCCGCCCTGGTACCAGAGGTCGCGCCGCGAGGTCAGGCTGAGGGCATGGACTTCGCTGCGGATGTTCACCTTGGCGTGCGGGCGCAGGATGAGCATGGCGGAAATGTCCTGGTTGTTCTGGAAGTTGTAGAAGGGATACCGCGCGTACCAGCGGGGCGTGGGCAGCATCTGGAAGAAGGTGTTGTGCTGGTTGTCGCTGGGGTCGCCGTCGCCGGATCCGACGAAATACCCCAACCGGATCCATGGCTTGAGGGTCTTCGCCTCCGGCTGCCATCCCAGTTCGACCGCGGCGGCGCCGGCCCGATGGTCTTGCAGCCCCCAGCTGCCGGTCTGGGCGGCTCCCCAGAAGAGCACGTCCCACTTCCCTGCCGACTTGGTGTTGAACACGTGCGCGTAGTGCGTGCCAAAGGTGCCGATGTTGATGTTCTCGAACTTGTCCGCGCCCTGGCGCACGGGAAGCGGACGGCTGTCGGTCTTCACCACCGCGCGGGCGTCTTGATAGCCGATCCCGAACAGGCGCAGCTCGCCGGCGGAATTCGTGGTGGTGAGCGGCAGGGTGTAAGCGCCGTACAGGTAGCCGGCATCCAGGTCGCCCCAGCCATCCGCCTGGAAGACGCCGCGGGTGGCCCGCGCGGCCACCAGGGTCAGGTTGCCGCTTCCGGCCCTGAGCGAGAGGTTCGCGCCGTCATTCGCCCGGCCGGTCATGGAGAACGCGAAGTTCCCGATCAACCGGTGAGCCAGGCGCATGGTCTTCAGAGCCGCCAGCGTTTTGTCCTTGGGAGTGGTTTCGGTGCCTTCCACGAACTCGAACCGGCCCAGGGTAAGGCGGTTGCTCTCAGCGCCGAAACCCTTGAAGCGAATGAACGCCTTGCCCAGGAAGGCGTTGATGGCCGTGGTCTGGTTGCCGTTGGCGGCGTAATAGGAAGCTCCCAGTCCGAGCTGCCCCTGGGGGGCGGGCGCAATGGCGTTGCTGGGCGCCCCGATCAGCGCCGGCACCGTCAGTTCCACCTGCCAATCCCAGGCTTTCCTCTGCTGGCCGACGCCGAGCCGGAAAATGGAGTGGGCGAAGCCGTAGGTGTCCTCGGCCGTGGCGTCGAACCAGTCCCAGGCCTCCATGCGCACCCGCCAGCTGCCGCTCACGTTCAGCGATCCCCATTTGAGGGGTTTGGGAGTGGTCGGGGCTTGCGCCACGGCTGCGCCGGAAAACAAGGCAATGCATAGGAGCACGGCGAGAGCTGTCCGCAATGAATGCATAGGATCTTCCTCGATGGAACCACCCAGTATCCCGCCCAGGCAAAGTGGCGGCTATGACCTCAGTCACACCCTCCTGTAGTTGGACTTGAGGTGTTATGACGGCGGTTTGCGCTGCCGAGGATAGATCTGATTGGGTTCGAGGCGGAGATAGAGGGTGTCGCCGCTCCGGCGCACGACGCCGGAGAGCGTGATCGGCTCACCGACCGATGGAAGCAGTTGCTTCGAGAGGGGCTCGCCGCTAGCCCCGGCAAGGAGATACACCGTCGCCGGACCGCCAGCGGTCCGCACCAGGAACCCCGGTGGGATGCCGCCGCTGATGCAGCGGGCGGCGCACTCGCGGTGGACCTTTCCCTGCCCGGGATTCATGACGCCGGTGTAGCACTTGGTGTCCACGATCTCGCCGGTGAGGGTCGCCGGCCCCAGGTCTTCGAAACGTGCGGCGGCGGCCGCAGCCGCGGTGGAGCGGATGGTGCCGGTGACGAGCTCGATCATGGTCTGGTCGTCGCGGTAGATCAGTTTGCCGCGCAGCGTCACGGCTTGGCCATGGCGGCCGCGGGCCTCCTCCGCGCCATGCTTGCCGACACCGACCAGCAGGTATCTCGACGTGCCCAGGCCTCCCGGCCGGGATACCAGGAGCGCCGGATAGGGGACCTCCTCGATGGTGCCTTCAAAGGTCGTATCTTCCAAGAACTCGAAAGCGGCCGGCGGGAAGGCTCCCTGGGCGCCGACCAGCACACCCGCAACCGCGAGCGCAATGACGCCCAGCAGCACCACGATTCGGCGCAGGTACGAGCGCAGGCCAGCCGGCGCCTTCGGCACATATCCGACGTAGAACTCGCTCATGCCGTCGCCTTCCTGGGCTCCAGGGTCGCCGGCTCCACTCGCGTTCCCGGCTCGTTGGCCCGGGGATGAACGAACACGCGTCCGTCCACCACGCGAGTGCAGAACGTCGCCACCTTCTCGGTGAACGGCGGCGGCGACGCGCCTGTGTCCGGTAGGTACTGGTACCCATGCCAGGGACAAGTGATGCAACCATCGACGATCCGGCCCTCTCCCAGCGGCCCGTTCTGATGGCGGCAGACGTTCGACACCGCCGAGACCTTGCCGTCGTAACGAAAGACCGCGACCCGTTCGCTGCCGAGCGACAGCACCGCTGCCTGCTTCTCGGCAATGGTGTCGACTGCGCACACCTCGACGAAGCCGTCGTGTTCCGCCCGGCGTTTCTGCGCTTCGATTTGATGCTCGTGAATGGCGGCGGCGAGGTGCAGGCCGATGACCACCGTCATTCCCAAGCCCAGCACGATGGGCAGCAGCATGCTGGTCTCGGATTGCAGCGCTCCTAACGTAACGTGAGCCACCAGCAGCCCGTAAGCCGCGTACACCAGCATGTGCAGGCGTTTCCAGGTGGGCGGCGTCAGGTTGCGTAGCCAGAAATCGTGGCTGGTCGCGGCCATCACAAAGAGAACCGCGAGGGCAAAGAACCCGAGCGGCTGAAAGGGAAAGTTGGCGAAGCTGGAGATGCGCTGGTTGGCGGTGAACACGCTGAGTAGTGGATCGGCATCTCCAGCCCCATGGAACTGCACGATGGCGAAGCCCCCGTGCAGCAGTCCCAAGAAGAATGTGGCCACGCCCAAGTGGCGGCGGTTGTAGAGCAGCGGCAGGAAGCGGCGGTCGAGCCGGCAGAGCGGGCCGATGCAGAGCACCACGTGCAGCAGAAGAAAGGCAGCGGTGCCGAAGGCGCGGATCAGCAGCGTCTCGATGGTCGCGTTCGGGTGGACCAGGGCACCTCCGCCGAGGAAGATGGCGAGATAAAGCATGCCCATCGCGGCGAGCGTCAGGTCGTAGACCTTCTTCTGGCGGTTCCATCCGATGGCAGCGTAGCGGACGCTCACGGGCGGCCTCCCAGCGGGGTGGAGACGAGGGTCCTCCGATGACCGAGGCTGTAGAAGATCAACGTCCAGCCGGGGCCGGGCAGGACGTAGCTGCTGCCCGCCCGCAGAGGCCCCACGAGCTTCGCCCGGCTCGGGTCGGGGTCTTGCGAATCCGACCAGTAGACCAGCACGTCGGGCGCAAGCGCGTAGCTTGACGCCGTCAAATGAAGCTTGCGTTGGCCGCCATCGTCCGCGGGCCTGAACCCGATCGAGTAATCGCTGCCCTTCAGTTGCATCACCGGCAATTCAGCCGGCAGTGTCAGCGGCACTAGGGTGCGACGCGCCATCACCCCGCTGACGAACACCGTGGGTAGCACGAACCCGAGGACCGCGAAGATCCACAGGTGCAGCGTCCTGAGCGGCCGGGTCATCGGTGGGGATCCTCTTCGAGCGGTGGTCCCGACCGGCGCCGTGCCCAGCGCACGGCCAACAGGGGCCAGAAAGCGGTCACACCGGGAAGAATCAGCAGTCGAAAGCCCCAGCCCGCGCCTTGTGCCTGTGGATCGGTCCTCTGCACGCCGAGGGTGACGAAGAACAGGGCGAACACAGCGCCGAGCAGCGCGTACAGGCGCAGCGCGGTCACCAACGCGAATGCGATCTGTTCATACATTGCTGCCGCTGATGGGGATGACGGCGCCGTTCACCTGGCGGGCGTCGTCGCTCGTAAGGAACAGGATGAGTTTGGCCACCTGCTCCGGCTGGACCCACTTGCTGTAGTCGGCGCCCGGCTCGTTCATGCGGTTGGCCGGAGTGTCCATGGTGCCGGGAAGGATTACGTTGGCGGTGACGCCGGCATCGCCGTTCTCGGCGGCGATGGTGCGTACCAGTGAGACCAGCGCGCTCTTGAACGCTCCGTAGGCGCCCAGCCCCGGGTGCGGCGCGTCCGCAGCTTTGCTGCCGATGGCGACCAGCCGACCCGCTGACTTGCGCAGGTGGGGCAGCACGGCACGCGCGGCGTAGAAGGCGGAGTTCAAGTTCAGGTCGCGCATCCGCTCCCAGGTGACGTCGTCAGTTTCGTCGACCGGTTTGCCGCCGGCGAAGCCGCCCATCACGTGCACCAGGGCGTCGATCCGGCCGAAGCGCTGGACCACCTGCTCAGCGAGCGCCGAAGCCGCAGTTGGATCGGAAACGTCGGCCGCGATGGCCGCAAACTTGGGATCCGGGAAATCGGACTGCGCGATGCTGCGCGAGACTCCCACCACGGTCGCACCGGCAGCCAGGAAGGCCTTGGTCACGTAGGTCCCCAGCCCGCCCTTGGCTCCGGTCACGACCACCACTTTTCCCTGCATGGGATCTCCTCGGACGGGTAGCGTCCTGCCCATGAGAGCAGTGAACGGGGCAAAAGTTTCAGGCGGCCGAGGGGAGCGCCACCGGACGGCGGAACGGCCTCGCGGCGCAGGGAGAGCCCGGCCGGTAACGCATCACGGTGCCGCCGGGCCGGACCACGATCTCGGTGTAGCTGCGGGTATGCGCATCTGGCCGGTGGACGCAGATGCTGAAGGGCCCCCGCTCCGGCCGGTGCGAGCGGTGGAGCCGGCGCAGCCAGGCGAGCGTGCCGGCCGTCGGCCTGCGCCAGGCGGCGCGGCAGACCGCCAGCCGCTGCTTGCGGGCGTTCTCGTCCGAGAGGCCGGAGGAGAACCAGTGGCGGGGCCGCCAGGGAAACGACAGCGCTTCGAGGCTGCGTCCATCCCACAGCCACTCGCCCAGGCGCCGCTCGCGGCCGGAGACGGCGATCAGCCGGAACGGCAGCACCCCGCTCAGGTGCATCCCGTGCAGCCGCGCCCCGACCTCCTGTATCGTCTCCGCCCCGATCAGCGCTGGGATGACCTCGCCCCGGCTGCGCTGCTTGGGGCCGGAGCTATCGCCGCGGTTCAGCAGCGCCAGGGTGAGTCCGTGATCGTTGCTGCCGATCCAGGTCCCCCCCGTGCTCTCGTGGGGATAGGCCGCCAGCTTGCCGGCGATGCGGAAGATCTTGGGGGGCAGGGCTTCCGAGCGCGTAGTGCGCTCGTCACGGTTCATGCCGATCACGTACCCGCGTTCCCGCGGAACGAAGCTCAAAGTGCACATGGCTAGTCGGCCATAGGATAAAACGCCGACTGCCTTACGTAACGCCTCCAGTCGCGCCACAGGTCCAGAACGGACGCCGGGCGCTGTCCCCGGTCCCGGTTCGCCGCCCCGATGGCGTACACCAGCTCCCACTGCCGGTAGAGGGTCTTGTATGCCGACCGGAGGGAGTTGCGCTCGTCGTAGATGCTGGTGGCCTCCGAGGCCGACCCGTTCAACTCCAGGATGGTGAAGCGGCCGGCGCGCAGGTCGTCGTCGGTGGCGTACCGCACGTCGTAGCGGCCGATGAAGAAGCCAGGAAGCGCCTGCGAGATCTCGTCGAGGACCGCCCGCAGCTTTTCCGAATGCAGATCCATTCCGTCGCGGAAGATGCAGCCCTGGCAATGGTTCCCGGCCTCGACCAGGCGCAGCTTCTCGCCCGGCGGCAGAACATGGTCGGCCGCGGGGCCCAGCCGCCGCAGGTAGGTTCCCGCGATCAGTCGCGCTCGCGGGTCCGCCTCGATCAGTTCTCGTGCGGTGCGCACCCCGTCGCCGGTGATGACCGGGAACTCCTTCTCGGTGATGGCGAAGATCTCGCCGCGCTCCTTGCCAGGAAAGCGGTAATAGAAGATTCCGGCCTCGCGCGGGCCCGGCACATAAGCCTGGGCCACCACCGGCGAGGCTACCTGCGCCAGGTAACCGCAGGCCTCTTCCATGCTGAGGATCTTGCGGAAACCCTCGCCTCGCTGGGCGGTGTCGGGCTTCAGGACGAACGGCAGCGCCAGGCGTCCGCTGTCCAGCAGGTTGCGGAGGGTCTGCACCCGTTCGCTGACGGAGGCGGGTCCTAGCAGATAGCTGGCGGCGGTCCGGCTGGGCGCCACCCGCATCAGTTCCTGCAGCACCTCGCCCTTGGATTCGCCCACGATGCCGCCGTTGCGCTGCGCGGGATTGGCTGCCGTCGGCAGGCCCAGGCCACGATACTTGATGCCCAGCCACGCACACATGAACGGCACGGGCGCATAGAAGAGCCCTGCCGGCCAGAACTCCCAGCGGGACATCTTCGCCAGGAACTTCACCGCGCGACGGTAGGACTTGGCAAGGAGCAACGCCGACAACGCCAAACCGATCACGAGGATCGTGCTGCCGGGCGTAAGCAGTTGCAGGATCTGCTGCCCCAAAGCGATCGCCACCAGGCTCCACAGCAGTGCGCTCAGGGCCGTGACCAGACCAAAACGTGCCACGCTCATGCGTCCGATCCCGGCAGTCAGGTAAGCCGCGACCCGCGTGCCCGGGAGGAACCGGCTCAGGAAGAGAGCCCATCCGCCGCGCCGCGAGGTCCATTGCTCGGCCCTCGCCAGGGCTTCGGGCGTGACCCGCCGGGCCCAGCGGCTGTTGAGCGCGCTCCGCCCGTACCGGCGCGCGATGCCATAGATCGCCAGGTCGCCCGCCCACAGGCCGGCGACTGCGCCCAACAGCGCCAGCGGCAGGTTCAGCGCACTGCTTGCCGCCAGCACGGAAGCTGCCGCCACCCCGCCGTCTTCCGAGATCAGCGCCGCCAGCACGATGGTGAGCACCAGCCCGAGCGCCACAGTGGCCTCTAGCTGAGCGCCTGCGCGGCGCGATACTTCAGCGTGGAGGGCGCGATGCCGAACTCCACCGGCACTTCGACCTCGAGCTGCGCACACAGCAGGCGCACGATGGCGTAGTGATGGATGGCGTGGCCGACGCAGAACGCCAGCTCCCTCCCGATGGTGGAGGGCAGCTCCTCCGCGCGCTGGTCGCGGTACCCGACGCTGTACAGCACCTGGCACTCGCGCACCAGCGTCTCCGGAGAGAGCCGCTGGAACAGGTGCAGCAGCATGGCGGTCATGGAGCGCGCGTACTCGATATCGGTCTCCAGTTCGCGGCTGCGGCTGCGCTGGTCGTAGTCCACGCGCCCGCTCTCCATGCCGGCGACGAGGCACACGAAATGGTCGATCACGTGGCGGTAATGCTGGCCGATGGAAGCTGCGAACGGTTCCTCGACCATCAGCCCGTACATGCCGTCGGGCACTTCGGAGAGGAGGACCAGCCCCTGCTGCAGGACGTCCTCGATGCCGCCGGCGATGGAGGAGTGCTTCATCGTCCGGCTCCGATCAGCGGCAGTTGCGCGCGGTGCAGGTACAGCACGACGGCGCTCGCCGCGAATACCAACAGAGCCAGTCCGAACAGCAGGCCGCCGTCTCCCTGGACCTCGATCCCGAGCACCGTCAGGTGGCTAAGGATGGCGCCGGCCATCACTCCCATCGCCAGACCGGCGCCGATCCAGGCCGCAGCCGGCACCAGCAGCATCACTGCCGCCACCAGTTCGACCACCCCCGAGCCGATCCGTCCCCAAGGTTCCGCGCCCACCTTGGTGAAGATGTACACGGACTCCGGAGCGCCGGTGAACTTGAAGAACAGCGTCTGCAGCAGGATCACGGCGGCCACGATCCTCAGGATCCAGTCCAGGATGACGAGCGATTGCGGCATGGCGGCCTCGCGTGCGTTCTTGATGGCGGTATGCATGTGGTTTCCTTAGCGGCCGTGCTTCTCGACCAGGCCCGGCCAGTTCTTATCGGCCTTCTTCAGGTTCCCCTGGGTGTCCTTGTTGAAGCTGTCGCGGGCGTCCTTGTTGTATTGCAGCAGCAGGCGTCCATCCACGATCTGGAAAGCGTCCACCTCGATGGGATACTTTCCGCCCTTGGAGACGCCGTAGGCGCAGAAGCCGCCGAACTGCGGCTCGTACTTGGCCGGCTCGGCGTCGAACATCGCCTTGTGCTCGGCGGATGCGAATTGGTATCGCGCCCCGTTGTAGACGCTGGTGAACTGCGGCGTTCCCTTCACCGGTTTCCCGTCAGTGAAGTAAGCCACCGGGTCGTAGCCCTGCAGCCCCAGGCCGTTGTCGTCGATGTTCTGCAGGATCTTGCCGGCAAAGGCAGGGACGGCCACTATCGCGAGAATCAGCAGTAGAGCTAACCGTTTCATTGCGTCTTCCTTACCTTGGGTTCGGCCGGACAGGCCACTTTCAGGAGGTGAGAGTCCCGGCCGGAGGAAAAGTTACAGCCGCGGTAACTTCGCCCCGGACGGCGCATCGGACGGATACCTGAAGGAGGCCGCATGTTCACCCGTGCCGTCGCCGCCCTGTTCTCGCGCTCAGCGACTGCCAGCGCCACCACGGGCTTCGGCGAACTGCGGTGGGGCGCCTACCGGGTTCGCCTAGCGGAGACCGAGGAGGACCGCCTGGCTGCGTACCGCCTGCGCTTCGTCGTCTTCAATCTCGAACTGAACGAGGGCCTGAAAACGGCATACCACACCGGCCACGACACGGATTCCTTCGACCCCATCTGCGACCACCTGCTGACCGAACACATCCCCAGCGGCCAGGTGATCGGCACGTATCGGCTCCAGACCGGGACCACGGCCGCGGCAAACCTCGGCTACTACAGCGCCCAGGAGTTCGATTTCGCGCCCTACGAGCCGTTTCGTGGACAGATGGTCGAGCTCGGTCGGGCCTGCATCCACCGCGACCACCGCTCCTTCGAGGTGCTTTCACTCCTTTGGAAGGGGGTGGCACGATACGGCCAGCAAGCGGGCGCACGGTACCTGATCGGCTGCAGCTCGCTCACCTCGCAAGACACCCAGGAAGGCTCCGCCATGTACCACCGCCTGAGCGAGTACCTGGTCGAGCCTGCGCTTCGGACGTTCCCCATCGGCGAGTATGCCTTCCCCCTCTCGAGCCCGGACGGCTCCTCCCCCCGGCCTCCCAAGTTACTGCGGACTTACCTGGCCATTGGGGCGCAGATCTGCGGCCCGCCGGCGCTGGACCGCGATTTCAAGACGATCGATTTCCTAACCCTGATGGACTTGGATAAACTGCCGTCCGGCATGCGGTCACGACTCTTCGGAGGTGGGGAGTAGATGGCGCGCTGGACGCGGGTAGCACTGCGGGCGGCGGCCGTGCTGCTGATGTCGTTCGCCGCCATGCTGCACTACGGCGTTCTTTGCCTCCGGTTCAGCGGTACTCCCCCGCTCACCCGCCGCGCCCTGTGGCTCCATAAATGGTGCAAGTGGGGGTTGAAGGTTCTCGGTATAAGTCTCGATCAATACGGCATTTTGCCGGAGGCAGGTCTGGTGGTCTCAAATCACCTGAGCTACCTGGATATCCTGGTGTTCAGCGCCGCCCAGCCCTCCATCTTCGTGGCCAAGATCGAGGTGAAGTCCTGGCCGCTGTTTGGCCTGATGACCCGCCTCAGCGGCAGCTTGTTCATCGACCGGCGACGCCTGCGCAAACTCCCCGCCACGGTCCGCGAAGCCGAGGAAGCGCTCCGCCACGGCGTGCTGCTGGTGGTGTTTCCGGAGGCCACTACCACTGACGGCAGTCTGCTCCTGCCCTTCCGCCCGGCGTTCTTCCAATCCGCGGTGGACGCACAGGTGCCGGTCACATCCGCCCACATCTGCTACACCCTGGAGGACGGCCGCTTCGGCACCGACCTGTGCTGGTGGGGCGACGTGGATCTGATGCCCCACGTGGTGAGCACCTTCGGCAAGCGGCGCGTGCAGGCGCACCTGCGCAGCGCTACCGCTTCACATCGGTTTACTGATCGCAAGATGGCGGCACGCATCACCCAATCAGAGGTACTGGAGTTGCGGGCGCAGGAAGGCCCTCACGCCCCGGCTTTGAGCGGAGTGACGGCGGCAGCAGCCTCGGCAGCCTTCGGACGAACCTGGCAGACGTCCTGACACAGTGCCCTGAGGACCTCGGCCACGCTCCACGCCTGCGCAAAACATCCTCGCGGTGTGTGCGGCGCATCGGCATCGAAGATCTCCGAGATCTGCCCCAGCCCGGCCTCCTCCAGGTGGGCCTGCAAAGGCCTGAGAAACTCCATAGCGCGCTGCCGCGTGGCTGCGCCGCCGCCGTTCACCTTCACGTAGGCGCTCACGAACGGCCCCAGCAGCCACGGCCACACCGTCCCTTGGTGATAGACCGAGTCGCGGCTGCGGGCGTCGCCCTGGTAGCGGCCGCGATAGCGGGGATCTCGCGGGCTCAACGTCCGCAGGCCCATGGGCGTCAGCAGCTCGCGCTCCACCACTGCCAGCACCGACCGGGCCCGGTCCGCCGGCACCATACTGTGGTGCAGGCTCAGCGCGATGACCTGGTTGGGGCGGATGGAACCATCGGGAACGCCGTTCACCACGTCGTAGAGGCAGCCTTCCTTCTCATTCCAGAAGACGCGGTTGAAGCTCCAGTGCAGCAGCGAGGAGACGGTGCGATAGCGCTTCTGGCCTTCGGGGTCGCCGAAGCGCGCCGCCAGCTCTTCCATCACCTTCAGCGCGTTGTACCAAAGCGCCTGGATCTCCACCGGCTTGCCGCTGCGCGGCGTCACCACCCACTCGTCGATCTTGGCGTCCATCCAGGTGAGCTGCACGCCTGCCTCGCCGGCGTTGAGCAGCCCGTTGTCGAGCATGTGGATGCCGTAGCGCGTGCCCTTGATGTGCCAGTCGACGATGTCCGCCAGCACCGGGTAGAGCTCGCGCACGAACTTGTGGTCACCGGCCTCGGCGGCGTAGGCGCGGACGGCCTCGAAAAACCACAGCGTGGCGTCCACGGTATTGAACTCCGGCGCTTCGTTGTCATCGGGAAAGCGGTTGGGGAGCATGCCGCGGTCCACGTGCTGGGCGAATTCGCGCAGGATGGCCTTGGCGACGTCGGCGCGGCCGGTGAACAGCGTCAGCCCGGGCAGCGCGATCATGGTGTCGCGGCCCCAGTCGGTGAACCAGGGATAGCCGGCGATCACGGTCGAGCCGTTGCCACGCTTGACCAGGAACTGGTCGGCGGCCACGGCCAGGGAGCGGGCGAATTCGTCGTCCGCCTTCACCGAGGCGATGGAGGCACGGCGCTTGCGTTCCGACCGTTCCCAGGTCGAAGCCTTGCGGTGATCCACCTTTTCGGTTGACGCGACCACCACGGCGGTCTTGCCCCTCCCCAGCTCGAAGGTCATTACCAGCGGGTTGTAGAGGTCCTCGAGGTGATCGAGCCCGCGCTCGCGCTCGATTGCGTAGCTGAAGCCGTGGTACCAGAAGCCCTGTGCCTCCACCGCGGCGGCATTGTGGCCAAGGTAGAGCCGCGGCACGCCCTGATATGGCTGCAAGCTGACCAGGTTCGGTTCCCTTTGGAAGCTGCCGTCGATGGCGCCGTTCTCGTGCGTGGTGGAATGGTAGTCGCGAAAGGCGATGAGCGGGCGGACCTCCAGCCGCACCGGCATCCGCGCCGGCGCCTTCTCCACCGAATACGTCACCACGGTGGTGTTGCTGCCGTGCACCATGAACACGGTCTTCTCCAACCGCACTCCCCCGGCTTCATAAGTGAAAACCGGAAACGGATCCAGTCTGAAGGCGACGAGGTGCTGGTAGCCATTAGGGTGCACCGCACCCGCATACTCGTTGGTCGCCAGGTCGATGCGCTCGTCGCCGACCACCAGCGTCCCCTCCAGCTTCGACAGCAGAAGCATGCGCCCGACCGGAGGTTGCGTGGCCGCGGTCAGCAGCCCGTGGTAGCGGCGCGTGTTCATGCCGCTGATGGTCGAGCCGGCGAAGCCGCCCAGGCCGTTGGTTTCCAGCCATTCGCGGCTCGACGCCTCCTTCAGGTCACGGCACGTCTTTTCGTCGAAGGCGATCATGCGGACCTCGCTCTACAGCTCGGCCACTTCGTAGTACACCTTGATGGCGTCCCGGTTGTTCAGCAGCTCGAACGCCTGCTTGTAGTTCTCCAGGCCCTTCACCGGGTGGGTGAGCAGCTTCTTCAGCCAGCCCTGGTACTGCGCCTCGGCCAGCGCCAGGTCGCGCACGCCGCTCTCGAAGTACTCGCGGTTGGCGTTCACCGTCCCCAGCATCAGCTTGTTGCCCAGCACGAACTCCAGGTTGATCTTGTCGGCGGGGACCTCGATGCGCTTGTCGCCGCCGGTGACGCTGGAGAGCACCAGCACGCCGTTCTTGGCCAGCGCCTGCATGCTCTCGAATACCACCGACGAAGCGCCGGTGGCCTCGAAGATCAGGTCGAAGGGACCATACATCTTTTCCGCCTCCAGCACGCCCATCTCGCCCTGGGTGGAGACGTAGCGCGCGTCGATCTCCTCCAGCAGCGTGGAGCGCAGGCTAGGCCTCATCTGGCGGGCGAAGACGGTCACGTCCAGCCCGCGCAGCCGCAGCGACAGCGCCGCCAGCAGCCCGATGGTGCCCGCTCCCATGACCGCCGCTTTCTTGGGACGCCACACCCGCAGCCGCCGCTGCGCTTCGTACGCCTGCGTGATGCCCTTCTGCACCACCGTGAACGGCTCCAGCAAAACGCCGACCTCCTTCAACGCCGGCGGGACCTTCACGATGAACTCGGCATCGTCCACGTAGTGCTCGGTCAGGAAGCCGTGGCGCAGGTTGATGCCGCGCTCGTAGTAGACGTTGTCGGTGGTCATGTCGTTCGTGCCGATCAGGTCGTAGATGCTGCCGCCGGGACGTCGCACGGTGGCGACCACGTAGTCGCCGGGCTTCAGTTCGGTCACGTTGGGGCCGACGGCCTCCACGCGGCCGAAGCCCTCGTGGCCGGTGACCAGGAAGTCGTATCCCGGAGGGGCGGCGCCGTACTCGGCGGCGTTGATCTCCTTGTCGGTGCCGTCGATGCCCACCCGCAGCACCTTCACCAGCACGCCGCGCCCGTTGGGGATCGAATCCAGCGACGGCCTCTCCAGCATGGCGAGGTGCGCGCTGTTGGGCTTGCCGGGGATCACGGCGACAGCCTTCATCGTGGCGCTGCCTGTTTTCGTCTCGCCGTTCATGACTGCTTCTGTTTTCACGTCGGTGCTCCTTTATTGTGCGGCCGTCGCGGTGAGCTGTGGTTGGCCGGCGCGCTGGCGCTGCGCCAGTTCGTCGATCATCTTGGAGACCAGTGCGGTCCAGCCCGTCTGGTGACTGGCGCCGATGCCCTGGCCCGTGTCCCCGTGGAAGTACTCGTGGAAGAGCACCAGGTCCTTCCAGTGCGGATCGTCGTGGAACTTTTCCAACGAGCCGGCGACCGGCCGGCGTCCGCGCATGTCCCGCCGGAAGATGCTCACCAGCCGGCGGGACAGTTCGTCGGCCACCTCGGCCAGGTTCATCACCTGCCCGGAACCCGTCGGACACTCCACGTGGAAGGTCTCTCCGTAGTACTCGTGGAAGCGCCGCAGCGCCTGCACCAGCAGGTAGTTCACCGGCATCCAGATGGGCCCGCGCCAGTTGGAGTTCCCGCCGAACAACCCGGTCGAAGACTCTCCCGGCTCGTAGCGGACCGAGTGCGTCATGCCGTCAATCTCCAGCGTGTAGGGGTGTTCGTGGTGGTAGCGTGAGACCGCCCGCACGCCATATGGCGAGAAGAACTCGTTCTCGTCCAGCATGACTTCGAGGATCCTCGTCAGCTGCTCTCGAGTGGTGATGGAGAACAGCCGCCGCTCCCCGTGGCCGGGCGTCTTCATGCAGGCCAGGTTCTCCGTCAGGTCGGGACGGTTGTGGAGGAACCACTCCAGCCGCCGCTTGAAGCCGGGCATCTGGTCCAGCAGCTCCGGCTCCATGCTCAGCACCGCGTACAACGGGATGAGCCCGACCATGGAGCGCACGCGCAGCGGCAGACGGCGCCCATCCTCCAGGTGCAGGACGTCGTAGAAGAAGCCGTCTTCCTGGTTCCACAGGCTCAGGCCGTCGTTGCCCAGGTGGTTCATCGCCCGGGCGATGTACACGAAGTGCTCCCAGACCTTGCTGGCCACGTCCTCGTAGGCGGAGTCCTCTTTGGCCAGCTCCAGCGCCAGCGCCAGCATGTCGAGGCAGTACATGGCCATCCAGCTGGTGCCGTCGGACTGCTCGATGTGGCCCCCGGTCGGCAGCTTGGCGCTGCGGTCGAAGACGCCGATGTTGTCCAGCCCCAGGAACCCGCCTTCAAACAGGTTGTTGCCCTCGGCATCCTTGCGGTTCACCCACCAGGTGAAGTTGAGCAGCAGCTTGTGGAAGACGCGCT
>CAYTPH010000002.1:0-30471 GCA_964439635.1 uncultured Terriglobales bacterium | reverse complement strand
CGGCGAACTGAAGGACTTGGAAGCGGCGACCGTGGAGGACGTGAAGAAGTTCTTCGACCTCTACTACGCGCCCAACAATGCGGCGCTGGTAGTGGTGGGTGACTTCCAGCCGGCACAGGCCAGGGCGATGATTGAGAAGTACTTTGCCAAGGTCCCGGCCAACAGGGACCCGCAGATGCCGGACCTGGCGGAGCCCCGGCAGGAGCAGGAGAAGAAGGTCGCAAAGGAAGACAAGCTGGCCAACCGTCCGGCGCTGGCGTTCGCCTACCACATGCCGCCGCGCAACACGCCGGAATACTGGGCGATGGGCTTGCTGGACCAGGTGCTGCTGCAAGGCGACGACAGCCTGCTGCGGCAGGAGCTGGTGAACAAGCGGGGCTACACCGGGCAAGTGGAGGGCGGGATCAACATCATCGGCAGCATGTACAACTACGCCGGTCCGATGCTGTGGGTGGGATACCTGTTCCACGACAGCACGGTCAAGACGGAGCAGGTGATGGAGGCAGTGGACACGGTGGTGGAGCGGGCGCGGACCCAGCCGTTCGACCAGAAGTCGCTGGACAAGGCGCTGGTGAAGCTGCGCTCCGACCTGTACGCCAACATCGAGCAGTTCAGCGGTTTCGGACGGGCCGACCTGCTGGCCAGCTTCGCCCTCTTCGACGACGATCCGGCACGCATCAACAGGCTCGAAGCCGAGTTCAAGAAGGTGACCCCGGCGCTCATCCAGAAGACGGCGCAGGAGTACCTGCGGGCGGGAAACCGTACCGTCCTGGCAATCAACCCGGCCGCGCAAGCGGACGAGAAGAAACAGGGGGACTGAGCCATGGCGAAACGAGGCATCATGACGCAGATCATCGCCACGTTGCTGCTGCTGGCCCTGAGCCTGGCACCGGCGATGGCACAGCAACCGGAGAAGAAGAAGCAGACGCCGCCTCCGGGCGGTGCTCCCAAGCCCTTCACGGTGCCGCCGACCACGACGTTCGCGCTGCCCAATGGCCTGAGAGTGACTCTGGCGCCTTACGGGCAGGTGCCGAAGGTGGCGGTGGCGGTGATCACGCGCGCCGGAAACCTGAACGAAGCTGCGGAGCAGGTCTGGCTGGCCGACATAACCGGCGAGATGATGAAGGAGGGCACCACCTCGAAGACCACGCACCAGGTCGCTGATGAAGCGGCGACGATGGGCGGGCAGATCGCGGTAACGGTGGGAGTGGACCAGACCCGAACGCAGTTGGAAGTGCTGTCGGAATTCGGGCCGCGGGCGGTGGCGCTGCTGGCGGATGTGGTGCAGCGGCCGCGACTGCCGGAATCGGAGCTGCCACGGCTGAAGGCGGACGCCATGCGGCGGCTCTCCATCGAGAAATCGCAGCCGCAGTCGCTCGCCCTGGAGCGCTTCCGCAAGGTCCTGTATCCCGACCACCCCTACGGCCGGCTATTTCCCACCGAGGAGATGATCGGCAAGTACGCGGTGGCAGACGTCCGCAAGTTCTACCAGGACAACTTCGGGGCGGCGCGGAGCCATCTGTACGTGGTGGGGAAATTCAACGCGGCGGCCATGAAAAAGGCCATCGCCGCCGAGTTCGGCGAGTGGCAGAAGGGGCCAGAACCGCTGGTGCTGACGCCCAAGCCGAGGTCGGGGCGAGTGCTGGAGATGCTGGAGCGTAACGGCGCGCCGCAATCCACGCTCTACATCGGGCTGCCGGTGGTGTACCCGGGTACTCCCGACTACGTGCCGATGGTGGTGATGAACGCGCTGCTGGGTGGCTCGTTCGGCTCGCGGATCACGCAGAACATCCGCGAGAACAAGGGATTCACCTACTCGCCGTTCAGCACCCTGTCGTCACGATACCGCGACGCCTACTGGGTGCAGGTGGCGGACGTGACCACCAAAGACACGGGAGCGTCGCTCAAGGAGATCTTCTTTGAGATCGACCGCCTGCGGGTCGAAGCGCCGAGCGCGGCGGAGCTGAAGGGGATCCAGAACTACTTGAGCGGCGTGTTCATCATCCAGAACTCGTCGCGGAACGGGATCATCAGTCAGCTCAACTTCGTGGACCTGCACGGCCTGGGGCCGGATTACCTGCGAACCTACGTGCAGAAGGTGACCGCAGTCACACCGCAGCAGGTGCGGGAGGTCGCCAGCACGTACCTGGCGCCGGAGAAGATGGCGATCGTGGTGGTGGGAGATAGCGAGAAGGTCGCCGAGCAGGTGGCGCCGTATAAGACAGCAGCCAGTAGTCGGTAGTTAGTAGATAGGGGAGAGGGGCGCTGCGAGGCGTCCCTGGTTCCTTGTCAGCCGGAAGCGGACCCGCTGGGAACCCCGGCGGCCGCGCCCCGGGGCATCTGCCGGCGCAGGCGGGCGATCTGCTTCATGTGGTGGAGAGTATGGATGCGGTGGAAGCGGCGCCAGTCGCGCACGCTGAAGGCGCCGAGGACGGGGTGGTCTACGAGCTTGGTAAAGGCCCCGAAATCCTGCTCGCAGCGCCTCAGGACCTCGTCCATTGCATCCAGGTTCTGTAGGATCTCGGCCTGGACCTGCTCGCAGGGCTTGCCCTTGGGCTTGGTGAAGTCGGGTGCGGGGCGGCCGGGCGGAAAGTATCCGATGTCCACGACCAACGCCTTGCCGAAGCGCTGATAGAGGCTGGGCGGGGTGGCGGAAGGCGCGCCGGAGTCCAGGCAGCGCTGCAGGCCGCGGACGGTGCCGGAGAAGGCGATGCAGAGATGCTCCAGGACCTCGGTCGCCGACCACTTCCCTTCCGGGTGCCAGGACATCTGGCCCGGGTTGAGATTGCGGATCGTCTCCTGGATCGCCTGCCGTGCGCGGTGGAGTTCGGGATGCATCCAACCTCATGCGGCGACTACAATGGCGCCGCAACGAGATTATACGGATGGTGCGCATGAAAGACATCTTGGCCCTAATGCTGGCGGCGGCGCTGGCTGCCGTGGCCGCGGGATGTTCCTCCGAGCAACCGAAGAAGACGGAAGGAACCAAGACCGAGGCCGCGAAGCCGGCCGAGGAGGCACCCGAGTACCTGACCGGCAGGGCGGCCTTCCAGAAGGTGTTCGTCTCGGCGCGCGGGTTCGCGGCCGACGTGAAGCCGTTCCGGCTGGAGTCCACGCCGACCGAGGAAGCGAACGGGCACGACGGAAAGTCGGGGCTGTGGCGGGCGGGATTCGCTTCGGCGAACCGGAGGTCGGTGAAATCGTTCACCTGGTCGGGGCTGACGGGACCGAACGCGCCCGAGCGTGGAGTGAGCGCGAGCACCGAGGACACGTACAGTCCCGCCAACTCCTCCACGCAGGTGTTCGACATCGCTTTTCTCAAGGTGGACAGCGACCAGGCGTTCGAGGCGGCGCAGAAGAAAGGCGGCGAGGCCCTGCTGAAGAAGGAGCCGGAGACGCCGGTCCGTTACGTGCTGGACTGGACAGGCGCGGAAAACAAGCTGATCTGGCACGTGATCTACGGCGACCAGCATCCCAAGCTGCGGATCGCGGTGGACGCCTCTAGCGGGGCGTTTCTACGGAAGGAGCGCTAGCGGACTTGCCCTGCTGTTCGGCGAAACCCTGCAGGCGCTTGAGGCCACGTTCGGCGGCGCGGGCGAAGCTGCCGCCGGGCTGCATCTCCAGGTAGCGGCGATAGCGGGTGTGCGCGCCGGCGAGCTCGCCGGTGGCTTCCAGTGCCTGCCCCAGGCGGAAGACGACGCGGGCGGCGTCGGGGGTGAGCTGCTCGGCCTCTTTGAGGCGGACGACGGCAGCGGGAAAATTCTTCTGCTCCAGGTGGTATTCGCCGATCTCCAGGGCGGTCAGGGCGCGCACCGCGTTCTCGTCCAGCTGGAGTTTGGACTGCAGGCGCGCCAGGCCCTCCCGGGCCGCGCCGGCGTTGGCGCCTTCGGGGTTGGTCTCCAGATAGAGGACGTAGTAGCGATGGGCCTCGGCGAGATCGCGGACCTGCTCCAGCGCCATGGCCAGCCGGATGGTGGCGGCGGGATCGTTGGGCTTCCAGTCGAGCGCCCCGCGGTAGCGATTGATCGCCGCCTTCAGGTTCCCACGCTTGCGATAGAAATCTCCGACTTCGACGTCCTTCTCGGCCTTGTGGGGATCGTAGGGACGCATCTCGGTGGTGCCGGAGGTGTCGAGGTCGGGCTCGTCGGCGGGCGGCGCCTCATCCTTGGAAGAAGAGTAACGGCCGTGGCGCGGAGGCTCGTCGCTGCGCGGCGGTTCCTGCGCGAACAGGGCGGCAGTCAGCAGCACGGTGGCGAGCAGGAATGGCATAGGGATATTGTATTAGACGCGAGGTGGCAGAGAGTGTTGCGGGGTGCGGCGAAAAGGGGCAACGCGAAGGAAAACCTCGCGGGCGGGACGCCGGCGATACGAGCAGAAAAATCCGGCCGCCCCGGAGAGGTTGGAGCGGCCGGTGGTGGAGTCCTCGGGTAGAGGAGCTCTGGGGGAAACCTACTTTCCGGTCGGAGTCCCGTTGGCAGCCGTGGTGGGCTGCTCCTGCTCGACGGTGTTGGTCAGCAGGCGGACTTCGACGCGGCGGTTCTTGGCGCGGCCGTCGCGCGAGGCGTTGGACGCGACCGTCTTATCTTCACCCAATCCGATCACGTAGATCTTGTGAGCGGGAATGCTGTGCTCGGAAGCCAGGTACTGGATGACCGAGGCGGCACGGCGCTCGCTGAGCTGGTAGTTGTAGCTGGAATCGCCGGTGGAATCGGCGCCCCCCTCGACCGAGATGATGTAGTGCCGGGTGTTGGGAATCTCGGCGGCCAGCTGGTCCAGGGCTTCCTTGGCCTTGGCGGTCAGGTTGGCCTGGTCGAAGCCGAAGTGTACCGCGGTCTCGACCACGGGGCGATAGTTGTCCAGGTTGACGACGGCCTGGTGGAGGGCGTCGGCGCGCTGGGCGGCGGTGCTGGCCATGGTCTGGGCCTGGTCGGCGGTCTGGCGAGCGCTGCTGGCCTTCTGCGCGGCAGCCTCGGACTTGGCGTTCACCGACTGGATGCCCTGCTGGGCGCGAGCGTCGAGGTCGCGAATGTCCCGGGTGTTGCGGGCGGTGAGATCGTCCAGCTCGTTGGTCTTGTTGATGATGGGCTCGGTCTGCTGGCGGACGTACTTCTTGCTGGCACAACCCGTCGAGATGAGGAGACCGCTGGCGACGACGAGAGCTACTAGGGCACGTTTCATCGGGGGAGAACTCCTTAACCTGAGAAGCACGCGGGCACCTGGGCGCTCCGCTGCCCCTAGGCACAGCAAGCGGTCTGCCAAGGACCTGCTCTGGAGGCAGGATTTAAGCTGCGTGATTTCAGTCAGATACAAAGGGAGAGCTGGCAGGAGGCAGTAGGCAGGAGGCAGGCGACAGGCAAGGATGGGCGGGAGAGTAGAATTTTTACCGGGGAGCGACTGTTACGTACCTCCTATGGACGCTGTCCGCGGGCGGGACGCCCCCGAGACAGCCGGCAGGACGCCAGCGTTACACCTGCATCGATGAACCTTAGACAGAAGATCCGGGAGTTGCCGACCGAGCCTGGCGTGTACCTGTACAAAAACGCCGAGGGCGAGGTCGTCTACGTCGGCAAGGCCAAGAGCCTGCGGGCGCGGGTGCGCTCCTACTTCCTGGAGGGGGCGGCAGAGAACGCCAAGACCGGATCGCTGCTGCGGGAGGCGGTGGATGTCGAGTACATCATCGTGGACAACGAGAAAGAGGCGCTGGCGCTTGAGAACAACCTCATCAAGCAGAAGAAGCCGCGCTTCAACATCCTGCTGCGCGACGACAAGACCTACCCGTATGTGAAGCTCACGCTGGGCGAGCGGTTCCCCCGCGTGTATGTGACCCGCCGTCTGAAGAAGGACGGCAGTGTGTACTACGGGCCGTATTTCCCCGGCAACCTGGCCTACCGAGTGACTGACCTGATCCACCGGAACTTCCTGGTGCCGTCGTGCACCGTGGACCTGAACCGCTACCACGCGCGGCCGTGCCTGCAGTACTACATCAAGCGGTGCCTGGGACCGTGCGTGAAGGAGCTGACCACGCCGGAGGCCTACCAGGAGGCAGTGCGGGACGTGCGTATGTTCCTGGAGGGCAAGGCGACGGAGCTGTCGCGGTCGCTGCGAGCCCGCATGGACATGGCGGCGGAAGCGCAGGAGTACGAGCGGGCGGCACGGTACCGCGACCTGATCTCCACCGTGGAGCAGTTGCAGGAGAAACAGAGGATCGCGGCGGCCGAGGGCGGCGACGCCGACGTCTTCGGCTACCACTACGAGAACGAGATGCTGGCGGTCAATGTCTTCCACATGCGCGGCGGGAAGGTGCTGGACCGCAGGGAGTTCTTCTGGGAGGAGCTGCCGGAGACGGATCGGCCTGCGGCCGGCGCCGCGGGTCAAAGACCCGCAGCCACACAATCAGCTTTCGACCCGGGGGCCTTCTTCTCTGCCCTGCTGAAGCAGATCTACATCGACCAGCAGTACGTGCCGCGGCAAGTGTACGTGCCGGTGGACTTCGAGGACCGGGAGGCGCTGGAGGAGCTGCTGTCGGAGAAGCGCGGCCGCCGGGTCGCGGTGGAGGTCCCGCAGCGGGGCGAAAAGCGCTCGCTGGTGGACCTGGTGGCCCAGAACGCGAGGCAGTCGTACGAGCAGCGCTTCCGGGTGATGAAGCCGGCGACCAAGGCCATCCAAGAATCGCTGCAGGAAGCGCTGATGCTGCCGGAGCTGCCGCGGCGGATCGAGTGCTTCGACATCTCCCACATCCAGGGCGCGGAGACGGTGGCGTCTCTGGTGGTGTGGGAGGACGGGAAAATGAAGAAGTCGGACTACCGCAAGTTCATCATCCGCACGGTGGAAGGGGTGGACGACTTCGCTTCGATGCGCGAGGTGGTGGGGCGGCGCTACCAGGCGGTGCTGGGACGCAAGGAGAAGCTGCCCAGCCTGGTGCTGATCGACGGCGGCATCGGGCAATTGCACGCGGCGGCGGCGGCGCTGGAGGAGCTGGAAGTGGTGAACCAGCCGCTGGCGGCGATCGCCAAGCGTGAGGAGATCATCTACGTCCACGGGCAGGAGGACGAACCGGTGGTGCTGGACCGGCACTCGCCGGTGCTGCACCTGGTGCAGGTGATCCGGGACGAGGCCCACCGCTTCGCCATCACCTTCCACCGTAAGCGGCGGGAGATGCGCGACCGCAGCTCCGAGCTGCGGGAGGTCCCCGGCGTAGGAGCGAGTACGTCGCGGCGGCTGCTGGAGCACTTCGGCAGCGTGCGCGCGGTGAAGGAGGCCGACCTGGCGGCGCTGTCGGCGGTGGTGACTCGCAGCCAGGCGCAGGCCATCCTGGAGCATTTCCGCGGCGGCGGGTAATAGGATCCGGGCGAGCGAGGAGTCATGCGTTTTCGGTTGCTGGCACCGGTGCTGGCCGTACTCGCGGCAAGCGGGCTGCCTGCGCCGCAGTCCGGCGACTCCGGGCCGACTCAGCGGCTGCGCTGGTCGGCAGGAGCGCCCAACTGCTTCGAAGTGGGAGCGCCCGAGCACCCGGTGCGCGCCATCAAGGGGCCGCGTATCGAAGTGGGAGCGATGTTGGAGGACACCGGGTCGAAGCTGCGGGTCTTGGTGGTGGTAGTGAACCTGGGAACAGCGCCGCTGCGGTTCGACCCGGCGACGTTCACCCTCCACGCCAGGCGGCCGAAGGCCCGTGAGCTTGCCTACGTACCTCCTCCGAGCACGCTGCAGCCGCACGTGCCAAAGCCGCTTCCTCCCGAATCCTCGCAGGGCTCAGGGCTGCCTCCACGCCTCGATCCCCACTCCAACCGCTTCGAGGTGATGGAGCAATCCACGCCGCGCACCGAGGCTCCGGCGCCAATGGTGCGTCCCGAGCTCGCGGAGATGATGAGCACCGCGCTGTGGCCCGGAGTAGTGCATCCCGGGCGCGGGGTGCGCGGAGCCGTGTACTTCAAGCGCTACAAGCAGTTTGAGAGCGGGACCTTCCGGGCGCGCGTCGGCGGGTACGAGGTGGAGATCCCGTTGGACAAGCCCGTCAGAGCGAAGAAATAGGCGATCGTTCGCTGCGCTCAGGATGACAACGAGGGTGGATCGGCTTTTTCCCGCCGGCTGAGCTCTGCCATCAGGTACATCTTGACGCTGGCCGAGAGGCGGGAGCGCTTCAACACGTCGCGCAGGAGCTTGGTGGAGAAGGCCTGGGCAAAGGCCAGGACGCGGGCGAGTGGAGTGTGGTCGTTCTGGAGAAGCGCGAGCTGGACGTCGCGCCGGAGCGACCACTGCGGGTGGCGGCAGACCTGCTCGACGAAATGTGCCGGAGACTTCTCGTCGAGCACCGCCCTGGCGACGCCGGCCTCGGTCATGCGGGGATTGAGCAATGCGGCCTCGACGATGCGGGGCTCGGGGTCGAAGAGCATTGCCTCGGCGACGCGGCCGGAGGCGCGCTTGGCCAGGGTGAGGCGCTCGCCGGAGGAAATCTGCTCCAGGCGGAGGATGATCTGCTCGTCGGCGACGCGCTTCATGTCGGCGGGGACGGCAGGCGAGAGCGCCACCTGCATCAGCTCGAAGGTGTACAGCCGACGCACGATAGGCACGGAGACGTGGCGCGGGGTGCGCATGTGCATGACCACCGCGTTGATCACCTTGCGGTGCTTCATGACCGCGCCGTTCTTCACCAGGTCTTCGATGATGCGGCCGGTCAAGTCGCGGCGCTTGAGCAGGGCGAGGGCGAGGTCTTCGGTGAGTCCTGGGTTCATGGCCACGCCGCGCAAGACCTCTTCCGCGCGGTCGTGGATGAGGCGCTCGAGTTCCGCGGGATCGGTGGCGGGCCGGGCCGCGGTCGCGCGGGTGGGATCGGGCGCCATATCAGCCGAAGACGCTCTTGTGCGCGGAAGCGCGGCGGGCGAGGCGGAGCGCGCCTTCCACCGGGTCGGCCTTGCAGAGGTTGACGGTCACGTGCGGGCGGTTGCGGCGGACCACCTCGGTGAAGGCCTGGCGCACCAGGGCGGAGTGCTGGAAGACGCCGCCGGCCATGGCGACCTCGGTAGATTGCTGAGCCGCCGGCCACAGGCGGCGCACCACGATGTGGGCGAGTTCGGCCAGCTCGGCGCCGGCGCGCAGCAGGATGCCGATGGCGAGGTCGTCGCCGTTGCCGGCCTCGGCCAGAACATGGGGAAAGAGAGCGGCGAAATCGGGCGGCGGGGTGGAGTTGGCGTAGCGCACCACATCGTCGTAGGTGGCAAGGTGCCAGGTGTTCATGATGGAGGGCATGAAGCGGGTGCTGCGGCCGCTATCGTGGGCGCGCAGGGCAAGGCTGACGGCGGCGCGCCCGATCCAGTCGCCGGAGCCCTCGTCGGAGACGGTGGGCCCCCAGCCGCCGGCACGCGCGGTCTCGCCGCGCTGGTTGCGGCCGTAGGCGATGGAGCCGGTGCCGGCGATGACGATGACGCCGGCTTCGCCCTCGAAGGCGGCTTCCAGGGCGATGACCATGTCGCCGACGACCTCGATCTCTCCTTGCAGCACGTCGGCAAGCAAGCGGCGGGTGGTGGCCGCGGTCTCGGGGTTAGCGGCGCCGGCGATGCCGATGCAGGTGCGCTGGAGGTCCGCCGGCTTCACTCCGGCGGCGGCGCAGGCCTGCTCGATGGTTGAGCGCAGGTGGTCGCGGACGCGCTCCTCGCCGATGCGAGCGAGCTTGCTGCTGGCGCCGGTGGCGCGGCCGAGGACGCTGTGCTCGTCGCCGACGGCGCAGTCGGTCTTGGTGCCGCCGCCGTCAATCCCGAGGAAAAGGGCCATTGCGGCTAGTTTCTATCACAGGTGTGTTAGTTTCTAGTTTCTAGTTTCTAGTTTTCAGTTTCTCAACGGCGGAGCGTGGACCATTCCCAAGCTGAGTCTCCTGGACCTGGCGATCGTAGTCGCCTACCTGGCGGGGATCACGCTGTTCGGGCTGCGCTTTCGCAAGTCGCAGAGGACGCTGCGGGACTATTTCCTGGCGGACCGCGATGTTCCCTGGTGGGCGCTGGCCCTGTCCATCGTCGCCACCGAGACTTCGACCCTCACCATCATCAGCATCCCCGGGCTGGCGTACGACCGCGACTTCGGCTTCCTGCAGGTGGCGCTCGGATACCTGGTGGGCCGCATCGTCATCAGCCTGGTGCTGCTGCCGGCGTACTTCCGTGGCGAGCTGTTCACGGCCTATGAATTGATCCAGCGGCGTTTCGGGGGAGTGCTGCGCTCGGTCACGGCCGCCATGTTCCTGGCGACGCGAGCGGCGGCGGATGGGGTGCGCGTGTTCGCCGTCTCCATCGTGGTAGGCATCGCGATTGGGACGGGCGACGTGGCCTCCATCGCCATCATCCTGGTGCTCACCCTGATCTACACCTTTGAGGGCGGGATCACGGCGGTGATCTGGACCGACGTGCTGCAACTGGCCATCTACATCGGCGGGACGCTGGTGGGGCTGTACATGATCGTGACCCAGGTGCCCGGCGGCTGGGCGGCCGTGGTGGAGGCCGGAGCGACGGCCAACAAGTTCCGCGTGTTCGACCTCTCCACCGACTTGATGAAGACCTACACCTTCTGGGCGGGACTGATCGGCGGCAGCTTCCTGACCATGGCCAGCCACGGCACCGACCAGTTGATCGTGCAGCGGCTGCTGGCGGCGCGCGGGCGGCGGGAGGCGCAGTGGTCGCTGGTAGCGAGCGGCGTGGGCGTGGGGCTGCAGTTCGCGCTCTTCCTGCTGGTGGGGGTGGCGCTGTACGCGTTCTACCAGGCGTTCCCGCCGGCGCAGCCTTTCGGGCGCCCGGACCGCATCTTCCCTACGTTCATCGTGCAGGAGATGCCGCCAGGAGCGGCCGGGCTGCTGTTGGCGGCGATCCTGGCGGCGGCGATGTCCACCATGAGCTCCGCCATGAATTCCCTGTCGTCGTCGCTGATCGTGGATTTCTACTTACGGCGGAAGCCGCAGGCGGAGGAGCAGACGCGGCTACGGGTGTCGCGGTCGGCGACGTTGCTTTGGGCGGCGGTGCTGTTCGTCCTGGCGCTGCTGTCGCGGCGCGGCGGATACCTGGTGGAGGTCGGGCTATCGATCGCATCGGTGGCTTACGGCGCGCTGCTCGGCGTTTTCCTCCTTGGCGTGCTGACCAAGCGGGCGAACGAGCGCGGGGCGGTCGTCGGGATGGCGTGCGGCTTCGCGGTGGAGATGTACGTGTGGCTGGGAACCAAGGTGCCGTGGACGTGGTACGTGGTGATCGGGACGGTGGTGACCTTCGCGGTCGGATACAGTGCGAGCTTAGCGTTCAGGGAACGAAAAGCTTAACCACAGAGGACACAGAGGAACGCAGAGGATGGCGAGTCGGCCGGAGCTGGTGCGGGACCTGGGGCCGTGGCACGCGGCGGCCATCGTTGTAGGCACCGTGATCGGAAGCGGTATCTTCCTGGTGCCGGCGGAGATGATGCAGGCGGTGGGCTCGTCGGGGATGGTCTACCTGGCGTGGATCGTCGGCGGGGTGCTGTCGTTCGCGGGCGCGCTGACCTACGCCGAGCTGGGTGCGATGAAGCCCGAGGCCGGGGGCGAGTACGCTTACATCCGCGACGCCTACGGCCCACTGGCCGGCTTCCTGAACAGCTGGACGTGGTTCGCCATCGCCAAGCCGGCGTCCATCGCGACGGTGGTGTCCGGCGTGACGCGAATCCTCCAGAACTTCGAGGCGCTGAAGTTCCTGCCGGAGCGCGTGGTCGCCTCGGTCCCGGTCACCTGGGAGCACGTGGTGGCCAGCAGCGTGGCCATCTTCATCTCCACGCTGAACTACATCGGCATCCGCAAGGCGGCGGATTTCCAGCTGTTCTTCACCATCTTGAAGGTGCTGATGATCTGCGGCATAGGCGTGGTCGGGTTCAGCTACGCGGGCGGGTCGTGGAGCAACTTCGCGACCCATTACGAGGGCGCCAAGGGCGGAGTGGCCGGGTTCATGGCGGCGCTGGTGGCGGCGCTGTGGGCCTACGACGGCTGGAACGATCTTAACCAGGTCGCGGGCGAAGTGCGGCGACCGGAGAAGAACCTGCCCTTCGGGCTGGTGATGGGGACGGCGGCGCTAGCGGGACTGTACATGCTGACCAATGCAGCGCTGCAGTACGTTCTGCCGGCGGAGGTTGTGGCCAACTCGCCGCGGCCGGCGTCGGAGGCGGTGCAGCGGGCGCTGGGAGCGTGGGGCGGCGCGGCGCTCTCAGCGGCAATCGCCGTCTCGATGGTGGTGACGCTGAATGGGACGGTGATGAGCGGGGCGCGCATCCCTTTCGCCGTGGCCCGGGACGGCTACTTCTTCCAGGCGCTGGCGACGGTGCATCCGCGGTACCACACGCCATCCACCGCCATCGTGGTGCAGGCGGTGATCGCTATCGCGCTGCTGATCGTGGGCGGGACGTTCCGGGACCTATTCTCTCTCGCCATCTTCTCGGAGTGGCTGATCTACATGGCGGCGGCGGGATCGATCTTTGTATTCCGCGGCCGCGGGATCCAGAGCCCGTACCGGATGTGGGGATACCCGGCCGTGCCCGCAATGTTCATCGCCGCCTCGGCGATCCTGCTTTATTACACCTTCTTCGAGAACGTGCGGAATTCGCTGATCGGGTGCGGGGTGATAGCAGCGGGAGTGCCGATCTTCTTCTTCTTCAAATCAAAACGGCAGGGTTGAAGCCCTGCCGTAGAGCACAGCCGAGGCGGCTGTGCCACAAGTCAGTCCTATGCGGCGGCGGCGCGGATCTGGCGGACGCGTTCGTACACGCGCACGTACTCGCGGGCCGAGCTGGTCCAGGAGAAGTCCTTACCCATGCCGTTGCGCATCAGCGTCTGCCAGCCGGCCTGGTCCTTGAAAGCGTTGAGGGCCTGGCGGATCGTGGCCAGCAGCGCTTCCCCGCTGTATTCGCTGAACTTGAAGCCGGTGCCGCGGCCCTTGCCGTCCCAGGGCTCGATGGTGTCGTCGAGGCCGCCGGTAGCGCGCACCACGGGTACAGTGCCGTACTTCAGCGAGTAGATCTGGTTCAGGCCGCAGGGCTCGTAGCGCGAGGGCATGAGGAACATGTCGGAACCGGCCTCGATCTTGTGGGCCAGCGCGTTGTCGTAAGCCACCTTGACCGCGATCTTCTGCGGGAACTGCTTGTTCAGACGGCGGAAGAGCTCCTCGTACTCCTTGTCGCCGGAGCCGAGGGCGACGATCAGCATCTGTTCCAGCGCCAGGCGGTCGGCGATCTGGGAGATCAGGTCGAAACCCTTCTGCGCGGCGAAGCGGGAGATGATGCCGATGACCGGCAGCTTCAGGTCGGCGCTGGTGACGCCGAACTGCTCCAGCAGGTCCTTCTTGCACTCCATCTTGCCGGCGAGGTCCTCGGGGGAGTACTTGGCCTTGATGAACTTGTCGGCCTGCGGGCTCCACTCGTTGTAATCCACGCCGTTAAGGATGCCGGTGACGGTGGCGGCGCGGGCGCGCAGCACGCCCTCCAGCCCGAAGCCGTACTCGGCAGTCTGGATCTCCTGGCTGTACTTCTTGCTGACGGTGGTGACGAAGTCGGAGAAGGTCAGCGCGCCCTTGAGGAAGTTCGCCTTGCCGTAGAACTCGAGCTTGTCGATGGTGAACAGGTCCCAGGGCAGCATCAGCAGCGGCAGGGTGTCGGGCGGGAACAGGCCCTGATAGCCCATGTTGTGGATGGTGAAGACGCAGGGGACGCCGCGGAAGGCGGGGTCCTCGCCGTAGACCGAGCGCAGCAGCACGGGGATGAGGGCGCTCTGCCAGTCGTGGCAGTGGAAGACGTCGGGGACGCCCAGGATCTTGGAGGCTTCGAGCACGGCGCGGGAAAAGAGGGCGAAGCGTTCGGCGTTGTCGGCGTAGTCGCCGGTGGGGGTGCCGTAGAGGGCGTCGCGTTCGAAGAAGGGCGGATACTCGATAAAGTAGAATTGCACGCCGGAGTGCTTGCCGCCGTCCAGGACGGAGCAGAAGCGGTACTGGTCGTCGAAGGGGACGGTGATGCTGCGCGCGACGGTCCTGGGCTCGGCGAGCTTGGTCTGCTTGTAGCGCGGCAGGTAGACGGTGACGTCGTGACCGATGGCGGCGAGCGCGGGCGGCAACGCGCCGACCACGTCCGCTAGGCCGCCGGTCTTGGAGAACGGAACGCACTCCGAGGCCGCGAAAGCGATGCGCATTGGGAGACCTCCGAACAGGTGAGCGTTGGGGAACCGGGTGGACGTGCCAGTCTAAACGCCGCTGGGGAGAGGGTCAAACGCGGGAGCGAGGAATGGGGAGACGTCCGGCGAGTGAATTGAAGCGGCCCAAGCTGGGGCAGAACTTCCTGGCGGACGCGCGCGCGGCGCAGAAGATCGTGGACGCGCTGGGCGACGTGTCGGAGCGCATCGTGATCGAGATCGGCCCCGGGCGCGGGGCGCTGACCGGCCTGCTGGCGCAGCGGGCGCGGCACCTGATCGCCATCGAGTTGGACCGCGTGCTGGGGGCGCAACTGCGGCTGAAATACTCCAAGCAGACCAACATCGAGGTAGTCGAGGGTGACGTGCTGGATGTGGACTTCACCAGCCTGGTGACGCGCGTGCGGCAACTCTCGCGCGACATGCGCATCGATGCCGGTGAGAGAGCGGTGGTGGTCGGCAACCTGCCGTACTACATCACTTCACCCATCCTGATGCACCTGTTCCAGTACCACGACGTACTGGAGCGGATGGTGGTGATGGTGCAGAAGGAAGTGGCGGACCGGGCGACGACCAAGCCGGGCAGCAGCGAGTACGGGGTTCTGGCAGCCTCCACGCAACTGTTCGCCAAAGTGGAGAGGCTGTTCACCCTGCCGCCGGGGGCGTTCTCGCCGCCTCCAAAGGTGTACTCGACAGTGTTGCGGCTGACCATGGCGCCGCAGGCGGAGGCGCTGAAGGTGGAGCCGCTGCCCTTCATCGAGTTCCTGAAACTGTCGTTCGGGCAGAAGCGAAAAACGCTGCTCAACAACCTGAAGGACAAGTTCCCGCCGGCGGCGGTGAAGGCGGCGCTGCAAGCCGCGGGAGTCAAGGCGGATGCGCGAGCGGAGGCGCTCAGTCTTGCGAAGGCGGCGAGCGTCTATCGGCAGCTTCGCGATGCAGCGGTAAGGGATTAACGCAGAGGACGCAGAAAAAGCGCACAATACCCGCAGTCTGTGGTTTTGAAGGAGGCCGTTATGGGCATGGTGCGGCGGCCGGCAGTGGCAGGACGTTTCTATCCATCGAAACCTGAGGTCCTTCTCAGCGATATCCGTTCTTACCTGGCCGAACCGGCACAGAAGGTGCGCGCGCTCGGCTGCGTGGTGCCGCACGCCGGGTATATGTACTCGGGGCATGTGGCGGGGGCGGTGTACGCGCGGCTGGAGCTACCCTCGCGGTTCATCATCCTGTGCCCCAATCACACCGGGATGGGGGCATCGCTCTCCATCATGAACGAAGGCTTGTGGGATACGCCGCTGGGGCAGGTGGGCGTGGACGGCGAGTTGGCGGACGCGCTGCTGCGTTCCGATCCGCAGTTGCGGGAAGACGTGGAAGCACATCGCGCCGAGCATGCGCTGGAAGTGCAGCTTCCCTTCCTGCAGGCGATGAAGAAGAGCTTCACTTTCGCGCCCATCACCGTCGGCACCGGCTCGTTCGACGCGCTGGAACGCCTGGGCGAGGCCATCGCGACCGTGGTCGGCAAGCAGCAGGAGAACGTGCTGGTGGTGGCCTCCAGCGATATGAACCACTACGAGAGTGACAAGGTCACGCGCATCAAGGACAAGCGGGCGATCGACCAGATCCTGGCACTCGATCCGCGAGGCCTCTACGACGTGGTGACGCAGGGAGACATCAGCATGTGCGGGTTCGGGCCGGCGGTGGCCATGCTGACGGCGGCCAAGCGGCTGGGTGCGGAGTCGGCAGAACTGGTGAAATACGCGACGTCGGGGGACGTGAGCGGGGATAGAGACATGGTGGTGGGATACGCGGGAGTGATCGTGCGGTGATGCCGCAGCCGAGGCGGCCGCGCGACAGCCGGCGAGGCGCCGGCGCTACGACGAAAAGGGCGACCTTGCGGCCGCCCTTCGTGCTTAATTGCTGACCTTGGGATTCGGCTTGTGGCTGGGCGGCGAGCTCGGCCGTGATGGCGGCGAGGAGCTGCGCTGGGGCGGCGCCGCGGGCCGCACCGCCGGAGCGGGCACCGGACGCGGCGGCGGACTCGGGCGCACCGCAGGTTCGCGGTCAATGCCCTTCTGGGGCGCGATGGCCGGCTGGGAACGCTCCTGCCGGACCACCGACGCGGGAGGCGTTCCACCGGTTGCGGGGCGATCTCCGCCGTAACGCCGGCCGCCACGCGTCATCTCCGAATCCATCTCGCCGCGAGGATCGATGACCGTACGCTTTCCGGTCGGCACCGCGCCTCCAGCGGAGGTGCCCGGCGCAGTTGGTGCAGGCGCGACCACCATTCCCGGGGTTGCTGGGTTCGCGGCTACGCCGGCGGAACCCGTGCCGCCGCGGCGACCGGGACGGACCGGCGGATCGTTCTCCGAGCCGTAGCGCATCCAGCCGGGCAGACCCGTGTTGCGGGGATTCAGGTTCGGCCCCGAGCCCACCGGGATTACCACGGGGCCGGGTGTCGCGGGCGGCGCAGGCTGCACGTACCCGGACGGCGGGTTATAGACGGTGGTGTACGGCCGCCAGGCGCCCCAGGAGTGTCCGGGACGCCAGCACCAGCCGTGTCCGCCGATGAAGGTCCAGTGGCCGTAGCGATAGGGCGTCCAGCCCCATGGATACGACGAGACCCAGATGTAGCCCCAACCGGGACGCCACAACCAGGCGCCATCCATGAAGGGGTGCCAGTGGGTGGGGACCCCGAAGGGACGCCACACCCATCCGTAGCCGGGCAGATCGTAGTAGCTGCCGTAGTAATGCAGGTCGCTGACCCCCCAGCGATAGGCAGACGAGTAGCCGCGGTACGAGCTCTCAAGATAGCGCTCGCGGTAACGCTCGCGGTCACGGTCCCAATCGTCGTAGGGATCCTCGTCGATGCCCTTGGCCAGGTAATGGCGGCCGGGATCGCTCAGGTCGAGGGTGAAGGTCTCGTTCTTGCGGATCTCCACGTCGCGGTAACCGGCACGCGCATCCAGGTCGCCTTTGAAGACGGCCACACGGAGCTGGTCGCGGTCCAGGATCATGCGGAAACGGGCGGACTTGCCGACGCTGAACTCCTGGCCGCGTACGGTGACGATGAAGTCGCCTTCCTTCTTGTCGACGTCGAAGTAGGCCGCGCCCTCCTCCAATTCGAGGACACTGAGGCGCTCGCCGGTGCCGCGCAAAGACAGCTCGCGGAAGAGCACCGAGGTGTCCGGGGTCAGGCGCACGGTGCTGCCGGCCTCGAACTCCACTTCGGCGGAAGCGTTGCCGGAGGTGTTGAGCCGGTCTCCATACACCACCGGGGTGTTCAGGATGGCGCGTTCAAGGCCCCGCCCGTCGCCCCGGTCGATACGCACATCCCCCTCCAGATAGCTGAGGCGGACGATGCGCGCCCGCGAATCAGCCGCGGCCGCACAGACCATCAGAGACACGATGGCCGTAACCTGAAGAGCGAACCGCGCTCTACGCCTGAGCATGGGAGTTCTCCTGGGTTCTCTACTGATTAGAACCCGAATCTTACTCGTGAGTTGCACGTTTATTGGCGTCCTCAGGGGTTGGAGTGCTGGCCGCGGGAGGTCTGGGCCTCGCCCAGCTTCAGCAGGCGCAGGGCGCGCTGGCGCGTGATCTTCATGACCTGGGAGTCATTGGCGATCTCGCGCAGCAGAGAGGCGATGGCCTGGACCTCGGCGAGGTGGCCGTAGCGGGCGGTCTCCTCCATCCCCTTCAGCTCGGAGTCCAGGCCGAGCTTGTCGAAGCGGCGCAGGTGGGCCAGGCGGCGAGCATAGTTCTGGGTGGCGGCGATGCCGGTCAGTATGTCGGTCACCTCCTGCACTTCCGGGTTCTCCGACCACACGTACGATGTCTGGTTGCGGCGGCCGGCGTCCCGGTATACCAGGGTCTTGGTCCCGGTAAAGGCGATCTTGTGCTTGGTGAAATCGAAGTCTCCGCGAAAGTAGTTCAGCCGCTCAGCAAGATGGAAGAGCCGCTCCCGCGTGACCTGCGAGACGGTGAACTTGACCGTATACCGTTCGCCGGGATCCTTCCGCGAATCGAGGGCCTCGTAAGCCGCGCTGCCGGTGGAGTCGACGGCGACGGAGTACCAGGGCGGGGTGGCGGCGTCCCAGTCCACGGCGAAAGTGATGGTGGGAGTCGCCGAGTCGTCGCGGGGCGCAGGGCCGGGCTGCTGGGCGATCGCCGGGACCGCCAGGACAGCCATTAGCAGAAGGCGCGGGAACATGCGGTGTGATTATCGCCCAGCGGCGCCCTGGCGCGCGAGAGTGGCGGCGGTGTGGAGGTGGCAGATGGCGATGGCCAGGGCGTCGGCAGCGTCGGCCGGCTCGGGCGGCGCCGGGAGACGCAGCAGCTGCCCGACCATGTGCTGCACCTGGTGCTTCTCGGCCTTGCCGTACCCCACGACCGCGGACTTGATGGTGAGGGGCGCGTACTCGGCGATCTCCAGGCCGCAGGAGGACGCGGCCAGCATGGCCACGCCGCGCACCTGGCCGAGCTTGAGCGCCGACTTGGCGTTCACGGAATAGAACACCTCTTCGATGGCCACCATGTCGGGGCGGTGGAGCTGGATGAGGGTACGCAACTCGGTGAAGACCTGGGCCAGCCGCATGGCCATGGTAGCGCGCATGGAGAGCCGGACCACGCCCGAGCAGAGATGCTGGATGGAGCCGTCCTCGAGCTGCTCGACGATGCCGTAGCCGGTGGATTCGGTTCCGCAGTCGATGCCCAGGACGCGCATGGGCCGATGTTACATCAGAAGGCGCGGGCTAGTGGTCGCCGTTGTGGTCGTGCTCGCGCTTCAGCCGGCGGAGCAGCGAGGTGGGATGGATGCCGAGGATGCGGGCGGCGGCCGTCTTGTTGTTGCCGGCCGCGACCAGCACTTCGTGGATGTAGCGTTCCTCCAGCTCCCGCAGGCTGACGAACTGGTCCCCGGTGGGGGAGACGTCGGCGCTGGTCATGGGCTCGGCGTGGTGCTTTTCGTCGTCATGATCGCGAATCTCCTCCGGCAGGTAGGCGGCGTCGATGTCGCCTTCGGGAGCCAGGATCATGGTCCGCTCCATGGCGTTGCGGAGCTCGCGGATATTGCCGGGCCAGGGGTAGCGTTCCAGGAGCTCGGCGGCGGCAGGCGTCAGCCCGGTAAAGTTCTTCTTTAACTCTCGGTTGTAACGCTGTATCAGGTCGAGGGCTAGCGGCACGATGTCTTCCCGGCGCTCGCGCAGCGGCGGGATGTAGAGGGGCACCACGTTGAGGCGATAGAACAGATCTTCGCGGAAGCTGCCCGCGGCCACGCACTTCTTCAGGTCCTTGTTGGTGGCGGCGATGATGCGAACGTCCACGGTGATGGGCCGGGTGCCGCCGAGGCGGGTGAAGCAGCCGTCCTCCAGCACCCGCAGGAGCTTGGCCTGCACGTTGGCCGACATGTCGGCGATCTCGTCCAGGAAGAGGGTGCCGTGATGGGCGCGCTCCAGCAGGCCCTCCTTGCGCCGCCGGGCGTCGGTGAAGGCGCCGGGCTCGTAGCCGAATAGTTCGCTCTCCAGCAGCGTCTCCGGGAGGGCGGCGCAGTTCAGCTGCAGCAGCGACATGGCGGCGCGCGGGCTGTGGTAGTGGATGGCCTTGGCCAGCACCTCTTTGCCGGTACCGCTCTCGCCCTGGATGAGGATGGTGGTGCGGTCGGCCTCGGCAGCCTTCATGGCCACCACCAGCATCTCGCGGACGGCCTCGCAGTTGGTGACCACGCGGCCGAAATCGTAGCGGCCCTTGGCGCTCTGTACCGTCTCCGACACCCGCACGCGCAGGGCCAGCACTTCGGTGGCGCGCCGGATGGTGTTCACCATGTCGGCGATGTGGAACGGCTTGACCAAGAAATCGTAGGCGCCGAGCTTCATGGCCTCCACGGCGCGGTCCACCAGGTGGTAGGCGCTCATCATCACCGCCAGGGTGGGCGGGCTCTCGCGCTTGATGTAGCGCAGCACCTCGATACCGTCGATCCCGGGAAGCACCACGTCGACAAGGACAAGGTCGGTGCGCTCCTCCTTGAACTTCTCCAGCGCTTCCTCGCCGCTGGTGGCGAGCGTGACCTCGAACCCCTCGTCGCGCAGGGCGCGGCTGATGGTGCGAAGGGTCAAGGCCTCGTCATCGACGATGAGGATGGAGTGCGCCATCAGGCCACCACCTCTTCCTCGTGCTCGGGAATGGGACGCCCCACCTGGCGGATGGGGAGCACGATGCGCACGGTGGTGCCGCGGTTGGGAAGGCTGTCCACCGTCATCTCGCCCTTGTGGTTGCGCACGTAGGCGAGGCTGATGCTGAGGCCGAGGCCGGTGCCCTTGCCGCGCTTGGTGGTGAAGAACGGCTCGAAGACATGGGGCAGGATGTCGGCGGGGATGCCGCTGCCGGTGTCGGCGACGCGGAGCTCGATCTTCTCTTCGAACCGGACCTTCTGGGCGGAGATGGTGATCCGGCCGCCTTCGCGGCTCGCCTGCCCGGCGTTCAGCAGCAGGTTCATCAGCACCTGCGAGAGCTGGTTGGAGTCGGCGCTGATGGCGGGCAGGTCGGAAGCGATCTGCGTCTCCAACTCGATGCCGTGGAACAAGGGCTGGTGGCGAAGGAAGGCGAGAGTGTCGTTCACCAAGCGGCCGACGTGGATGCGGCTGATGAGCAGCGGGCTGGGGCGGGCGTAGTTGAGCAGTCCCTGGACGGTGGCGGAGATGCGCCTGGTGCCTTCGATGCACTGCTGGATCTCCAGGCGCTGATCCTCGTCCCGGGCCGTCTTCAGTTCCAGTTCCAGGTGAGAGAGGATGCCGAGCAGGGGGTTGTTGATCTCGTGGGCGGCGCCGAGGGCGAGCTGGGCCAGAGCGGCGTACTTCTCGTATTCGGCGAGCTGGGACTGGAACTGGGTCTTCTCGCGCGCCAGTTCCCGCTCCTCGAGCAGGCGCCGGGCAAGTTCCTCCTGAGCGGAATCGCGCTCGTACTCGCGCTGGCGGACCAGCTCCCGGGTTTGCTCCAGCCGCTCCTGGTCGCGGCGCCGCGCCCGCAGGCTGGCCCGCAGCACCAGGATGAGCGCAGCCGCCAGTCCGAGCACCGCCACCAGCGACAGGACAGGCGCCAGTGAAATCTGAAGTGGCACAGGGCTCCTTCCTACCCGACTAGCATCCCGCTTCCCGGGCGACAACGCGGTGATTCGGGTCACGCCCAGGAGTGACCGGAAACCCCGCCCCGGCCTACATCACGCGGAAGAAATTGGAGGGCGGGAGCAGCCGGCCGGAGCACAACGCAGCACTGCAAAATGCTTGCGCCATGAGCAATTCGCAGGGGGAATCCTGCGCCCGCACTCCTGAGATGGGACAAGTCCTTTGCCTGCAACGGTCGGGGAATTGCCTTCGACGTGCACTCTGTCACTGCGGAAACAAGTGAGAAGAGGCGGCTCCCGCAACTTCGATGGGAGCTCCCGGAAGAGAGCGGAGGCAAATATGTCGATCCTGTTCGTATTGCTCACCTTCCTGCTGGTGATCACCATCACCTACTTCCTGCGTGAGCCCAAGGCGGCGACACAGTCGGTGATGGTGTCGGCACACCCGTCGCAGCCGCGGTTCGCGCGAGAGCTCGGCTTCGCCATCCCGACCGGATACGCCTTCCACCCGGGGCATACCTGGGTGCTGGATGAAGGCAGGCAGAACGCCCGCGTCGGCATGGACAGCTTCGCCGCCAACCTGTTCGGCAAGATCGAGCGACTGGAGGTCACCGACCTGAACCGCTGGGTGCGCCAGGGGCAGAAGCTGTGGAGCCTGACCTGCGACGGAACCACCGTCGAGATGCTTTCCCCCGTGGAGGGCGTGCTCACCTCGGTGAACACCAATGTCCTGAAGGACCCCGAGCTGCTGATGAAGGACCCGTACGGCGAGGGCTGGGTGTGCGTGGTCAAGGCGCCCGAACTGGCCACCAACACCAAGAACCTGGTGCAGGGGCCGATGGTGCCGGCCTGGATGCAAGGCACGCTGGCGCGCCTGAGCGGCATGACCGCGCAGTCGTCGGCGGTCGCGCAGGACGGCGGCCTGCCAGTGAAGGGCCTGCTGCGGCAGCTGGATCCGGAGCTGCGCAAGCGGATCGTGCATGAGTTCTTCTTGTCGTAGGCCGCGGATAGACCAGAGGAGGAGACGACCATGGAACGCGAGACCAGAGCACTACTGATCGACATCGCCAAGTGCATCGGCTGCGGGGAGTGCGAGCGGAGCTGCAAGGAAGCCCACGGGTTCCCGCAGGAGCACGAGACCTCTCTGTCGCCCACGGCCTTCACCGTGGTCCAGGAGCGGAAGGGCAAGTTCGTCCGCCGGATGTGCATGCACTGCGAGAACCCATCCTGCGCCTCGGCCTGCCCGGTGGGGGCGCTGACCAAGACGGCGCAGGGAGCGGTGCGGTACGCCGGCGACAAGTGCATCGGCTGCCGCTACTGCATGATCGCCTGCCCCTTCGATGTTCCCAAGTACGAGTGGACCAAGCTGGCGCCGTACGTCACCAAGTGCGACATGTGCGCCGAGCGGGTGCTGGGGGGCAAGCCGACCGTCTGTGCCGAAGCCTGCCCCGTGGGCGCGACCCTGTTCGGTTACCGCGACGAGGTGCTGATGGAGGCGCACAAGCGCATCCTGGAAGACCCGGCCTACGTGCGCAAGATCTACGGCGAATCCGAGGTCGGCGGCACTTCGGTCTTCTACATCTCCGACGTGCCCTTCGAGGAGCTGGGGATGGCGACCGTGCCCATGACGCAGCCCATGCCGACGTTGAGCGCCTCCGCCCTGGGCGAGGTGCCCACGGTGGTGCTGGTGGGCGGGTCCCTGCTCTCCGGTCTGTACTGGTTCACCCAGCGCCGGCGCGAAGTGGCGCTGGCGGAAAGCGGCGCCAAGGGCCGCGACGAGGAAAGGAGCTAGTTATGCCGCGCTGGATCAGCGACAAAGTCACGCTGTGGCGGGTGCTGGTTGTCATGATTTTCGCCGCGGGGCTCTGGGCGACCTACCTGCGCTTCGCTAAGGGATTCGTAGTGTCCACCAACATGACCGACGCGCAGCCCTGGGGGGTGTGGGTCGGGCTGGCGACGTTGTGCGGCGTCGGCCTCTCCGCCGGCGGCTTCGCGATCGCGGGAGCGGTGTACCTGCTGGGCATGGAGCGGTACCGGCCCATCCTGCGGGCGGCGGTGATGATCGCCTTCCTGGGATACCTGACCGTCTGCGCCGGATACGCCTGGGAGCTGGGGCTGCCGTGGAACTTCTGGCACCCGGTGGTGATGTGGAACCGGTCGTCGGTGCTGTTCGAAGTGGTGTGGTGCATCATGCTCTACACCACGGTGCTGGCGCTGGAGTTCTCGCCGGCGCTGCTGGAGAAGCTGCCCTGGAAGGGGGTGCGCGAGACCCTGCTGCACTGGCATCACCGGGTGCTGATCGGCCTGGTGCTGATCGGGGTGCTGCTCTCCTCGCTGCACCAGTCGTTCCTGGGTGGGTTGTTCATCATCTTCAAGGGCAAGATGTATCCGCTCTGGTACAGCAATTATCAAACGACGCTCTTCTATCTGTCGGCCATTCCGGCCGGCATGGCCATGATCATCATGGCCCTCTACCTGTGCGTGCGCTCGCTGAACGTGCGCATCGACCTGCGCATCCTGGACGACTTCAGCCGGATCATCGCGCCCATGCTGGTGGTGTTCGCGTTGTTCCGCTTCGCCGACCTGGCGAAGCAGAGCGCGCTCGGGTACCTGTTCCGGCCGGTGGAAGAGACCGCGTACTTCTGGGTGGAGATGGCCCTGCTGGTGGTCGCGCCGCTGGTGTTGTTCAACCTGCAGCGTATACGGCAAACGCCCATCGGGCTGTACTGGGCCAGCGCGGTGACCATCGCCGGCTTCATCACCCATCGGTTGAACGTGTCCATCGTCTCGCTGGAGCGGGCGACGCAGGCGAACTACGTCCCCAAGTGGAGCGAGATGGCGGTGACCATCATGCTGGCGGCCAGCGCGGTGCTGGCGTTCCGCTGGGCGGTGCTCCACCTGCACATCTTCCCGCGGGCGGAGGCGCAGCGCGAACTGCCGCGCTACCGCTTCCCGCAGGTCGAGGGCTACACGCCGCAGCCTGGTACGGCTGACTGAGAGCTCAGGCGCGGGGGCCGCGAGGGATCGCGGCCCCCGGGGAGGTGCCCAATGAGCAAGCATGTGGTTGTTCCCGATCGCCTATGTGAGGAAGAAGGACTGGACCCCGCGGTGGAGGCGAGGCTGAACTTCGAAGCCGCCGCCCGGCGCCTGGACCTGGAGGACTGGATCGTCCGGCGATTGAGTCACATGGAGCGGGAGCTGGCGGTCAACCTGCCGCTGGTGACCGACGATGGCACGGCCGCGCTGATCGCCGCCTGGCGAGTGCAGCACACCACCTCGCGCGGGCCGGTGCTGGGAGGGCTGCGGCTGTCGCCGGCGGCCACACTCAGCCAGGCCCGGGCAGACGCCATGGCCACCACCTGGGAGTGCGCCCTGTTCGACTTGCCGTTCGGAGGCGCCGCCGGAGCTCTGGTCTGCGATCCGCAAAGGCTCTCCGAGCGTGAGCTGCGCGACCTGGTGAAGGAGCTGGTGGAATCCATGCGCGGCCTCATCGGTCCGGAGACCGACGTGTTCACCCCGGACGTGGGCAGCAACCGGCAGATCGCCGCCTGGATCTTCGATGGCTACGTTCGCATGGCAGGTACCACGGAGCCGGCGGTGGTGACAGGCAAGCCGGCGGAGCTGTGGGGCCTGCCCGACTGCGACGGGATGGCGGCTTGTGGGCTCTGCCTGCTGGCGCAGGTAGTGCTCCGCGAAAGGCGTTTGCCACTCGACCGCGCCCGCGTGGCAGTGCAGGGCTTCGGAAAACTCGGCGCCGGTGTGGCTCGCTGGCTGCACGATGCCGGGGCCCGTGTGGTCGCCATCGCCGACCTTTCGGGAGGCCTGTGGAACGAGCACGGCCTGGACATCCCGGAACTCCAGGCTTACGCGGAGACCAACCGGCTCATCTTCGGCTTCCCGGAAGCCACGCCGGTATCCAACACGGAGGTGCTGGACTCGGACTGCGATGTGCTGATCGCCGCCGCTTCGGAACACCAGATCACCGCCGAGGTCGCCGGGCTGGTACGCGCCGGAATGGTGGTGGAGGCGGTGAAGCAGGCGATCACGGCGCCCGCCGACCACATCCTGGAAGAGCGCGGAGTGCTGGTGGTGCCGGACATGCTGGCCAATGGCACGCGGCTCTTGCCTGCCTTCGCGGAGTGGAACCAGAACCGGCAGCACGCCGGATGTCTCACCGCGGAAGAAATGGAGGAGAGGGTGAAGGGCTGCGTGGAGCGGGCGTACGCGGCGGTCCGTTACGTGGCCACGCGGGACCGTTCCAGCCTGCGAGCCGCCGCCGAACTGCTGGCAGTGGACCGGGTGGCCGCGGTGATGCGTCTTCGGGCGTGAAGCGTGACGAGCTGGAGCCTGGCCTCCCCGCCCTGCTCCTGCAATACCCGCTGCTTGCGCACGCCCAGGGCGTCTCCGGCCAGACACAGCGATCAGATAGCGTTCAGGCGCGCGCCGCCAGGCGCAGCTGGGCCTGGCGGGCGGTCTCGCGCAGCAGCGGATCGGGATGGCGCAGACAGACCTCGAGCTGCGCCGCCAGCGATTGCAGCCCGAGCGAGCCGATGGCGTAGGCGCCGCAGGCCCGCAGCCACGGATCCTCGCTGCCGACCAGGGCTGCCACGGCCGATTCCGCATCCTGGACGTCGCCATGGATCATGCGGGTACCGAGCTTCACCTTCTCAGCCAGGGTAACTTCGCTGTCCAGCAGCGGGACCAGGATGGCGCGCATCGGCGGCTTCAGCACGGTGTCGAGAAACTCCAGGGCATTGTCGTGCACCACGGAATTGGCCGCCTGCAGGCCGATGTAGGCGCTGTGGAAGTCGTAGTTGGGATACAGAAGCACAAGCAGCCGGAAGATGCGCTCCAGCTCGTGCTTCATGGACTCCGCCAGCCCGCGACGGACCGGGTCGTCGGCGGCCGTGGAAGCCTCCAGTGTGTGCAGGATCTGGTAGGAGCGGTAGTGGCCCATGATCTCGGCGGCGAGCACCGTCTCCAGCATCTGCTCGTCGCGCTCAATCTCGGGGTGATCGCGGTGGACCTTGTTCAAGGCGGCGATGACCCGGAAGCGCAGCACCGTGTCGGCCTGCAGGAGGTTCTCCATAAGGGCGTGCTGTGCGGCGGGAGTGGCGATGCCGGCGAGAACCGCGGGAATCTCGCGGCGAAGCGCGATGGGTTCGGCATCGTCGGCGAGATGGTCCCGCAGCGTGCCGACCACGGCATCGCCGAACTTGATGAGCGATTCCTGGATCTCGGGCTGCAGCTGCGGGTCGGTGAGCCGGTCGATGAGGTCGTGCACAAAGCGGCGCTTGTGCAGCTTGCCCACCGCCCGAATGGCCTGGCCGGCGACCTCCGGGTCAGGATCGGCCAGCAACTGCTGGAGGTGGGACTCGAAATGGTCGGGCAGCTCGCACAACAGGCGCGCCGCTTCCAGGCGGCAGCGCTGGGCCGAATCGCCCTGCTCGTTCACCAGGCAAGTCAGGATCTCCCGCGCGGCCTCCAGGCTCTGGCTGGGTCCGGGGCGGGACAGAAACGCGGCCACGGCAGAGCGGATGGAGAAGTCGGGGAAATCACCGAGTTGCTCGATGCGGAGCAGCGGATCCAAATGGGAGTGGTGGGTCAGGAAGAGCAGGGCCTCGGTGCGCACTCCCAGGCTGCGGTCGCGCAGCAAAGTCTCAACCTGCGGCAGCACGGAGCGGTCGGCGGCGCGGTTCAGCAGCTCCAGCGCCTTCTGGCGCACCTCGGCGGAAGGGTGCGTGAGCAGGCCGCGAATGGCAGGATGCGAGACCTGGCGCTCCTCGACCTCGAAGAGGCTGAGCGCGTAGAGGATCTCCTTGGGGTCGGTCGCCTGCAGACTGGCGGCGAAGATCTCCTGGGTGGAGCGGTCGATCACTGGCGCCATGGAGCGTTCTGAATCCAGCCGGTGCTGCAGGATGCTCTGCCGTAGCGTGGTGGCGTATTCCCGCCGGGCTACCCATGCGGACATCAGCCAGACGCCCAGGAAGACCCCTGCCACCCAGCTCACCTGCCGAGGCGTGAAGTGCAGGTTGGTGGCGAAGACCAGGACAGTGATGCCCGCCAAACCATCCCCCAGGCGCCAGATGACGGTGTCGATGAACGACTTGGCCTGCATCTTCACATCGGGCAGCACGGGCAGGTAGAGGAGTTCTACGGTGGACTTGTCGATGGAGTACCGCAGGACCTGGTCGACGCCCTTGAGAGCGACGGCGGCCAGCAGTGTGCCCCAGACGAGAACGCCGACGGACCCCAGAAGCAGTCCTACGGGCACGACGAAGAGTGCCGTGCCGATGCCGAAACGGCGCAACACGCGGGAGGTCAACAGCAGTTGCGCCAGCAGGCAGATGATGCCGGCGTAGAAATTGAAGTCCCCGAAGAAAGCGGCGAGAGCGTCCTTCTGTGCGTATGCCTGCTTGGCGATGGCCTTGAACTGCCATCCGGCGATGGTGGTCACGAAGGACGACATGCAGATGACCGCGGCGATGGAGCGCAGATACTTCGCCGACCAGACCAGGCGCAGGCTTTGCAGCAAGTCGGGCTTTCGCTCCGGCGCGGCCCCGGGTTCGGCCTCGGCGGCCGAAAGGACCACATGGCGGCGCCAGATGACGGCTGTCAGCACCGCCGAGACGACCAGGAATACGGCGACGCCGAGGAGCAGGTTCTCGGTGCCGGACATCCTGGCGACGCGCTTGGAGAACACCCCGGCGAAGATCCAGCCGGAGATGGCGCCGCTGCCGATGACCCCGAACATGCGCTTGGCTTCGCGCGTAGTCAGTACGTAGTTGGCCAGCGTCCACACCTGCGCCGGCGCCAGCACCCCGAAGATCCCCACCCAGATGTAAATGACGGGATAGAGCCACGGCAGCCGGTAAAAGTGCGCCATCCACCAGAACACCAGGCAGTTGAGGGCGAAGAAGAGCTGGCTGCCGACCAGCAGTTGCCCCACGCTCACGCGGCGGCCGATGCGCACGTACACGGCGATGACAAACCCCACCAGGACCGCGATGGCGATGTCCGCGTAGGGCAACTGTACGGCCTGGAAGCGGTCCAGGAAGAGGGCGTCGCGGGCGACCTTGCCGACGACGTAACTGCTGATGATGAGGAACAGGGAGAAGAAGAGGAGCACGCCCCGGCCGAGGTCTCCTCGCCGGAGGTTCAGGAGTCGTTCCAGCATTTGGGCCATTCCGGACTCTTCCCCGCCGCGTCCGCGGTCACTGCATGGTAACGACCGCCGCAGTCACGTCGAACAGTATCTTCTTTTCGCCCTGGGCCTGAATCAGCTTGCTGACGTACTCCACGAGCTTGCCGCGGCGCTTGAACATGGCATCGATCTCACCCGGGCGGAGATACGGCTTCAGCCGGGCCCTGGTCTCCCCTTCGTCCAGTTGCTGGATGGCCTGGAACAGCTTGCGCTCGCACTGCAGGATCATCTTAGGGGCGTGCAGGTCTTTCCTGCGGCGGAAGGCGCGGGTGTGGTCGATCAGCCAGACCGTGGAATCGGGCATGAGGAGGATGTTCCCGGTGTTGCGATCGACGTTGGCGACCAGGTTGTCGATGACGTTCATGTTGTGCAGTTGCTGGTTGTACTTCAAGGGATCGCCGGCGCTGGCACCCTCCTTGCGGCGCTTCCCCTCGGTCATGGCGCCTTCGATCCACAACTGCAGCGAGCCGCTCTTGCCGTCCACATTGCGCAGCGTCGCTGGGGGGACGTTGTAGGTCCCCAGCAGCAGGCTGAGCTGGTAGGCGGCGGGTTCGAAGATGAAGCTGTCGCGAAATCCCAATTCGACGCCGCCCCGGGCCATCTGGGCCATGGGCTTGTCCTCGTCCACGTCCCGGAAGACCGCGTTGGCACGCACGCCGTCCTTCTCCAAGAGCGCCTTGCGCGGGGCCGTGACCCCTTCCGCCGTGTGCTTCATGGAGACGACCTTGGCCGTGCTGAGGAAGTCGAGCACTTCCTGGTCGTTCTTAAAGGGCAGAGGCTGGCCGTCGGGCCCGACCCACTCGCGCCTGACGTCGGCAGGGACTTTGGGATTGCCCAGCGGCTGCTGGCTGGAGAGACCGCCGCCCCAGGGTTCGCGCTCCGCCAGGAGTGCATGGGAACTCGGGGGCGTGCCGGAGAACGACTCCAGCACTTCCCTGCCGCTGGGATAAATGGCGGCCGCCTGCTCGGAAGTCAGCTCCAGGGCCGACGGCCGGCCGCCGGGGTAGTAGCTGGCCAGCATACCGGTGTCGACCAAGTACACGCGCCCGTTGAACCGGACCCGCTGACGCCCCCCGTCCTGGGCGGAGTGCCCGACCACGACCCTGCGAGCGCGGTGGCGCTCCAGCACGGCGGCGATGTTGGCGGTACCCTCCTCGTCGCTCCAGCGGTCGTACCCGCGGAACCACAGAGGACCCTGCGGGTGCACCGAATACCAGCGGGGATAGGTGAGGAACTCCTCAAGGACCTTTCTGGTCTCGGGATCGCTCTGCGCGACTCCGGTATTCATCCGGCTCAGCTCGGCATTCGCCGCCTCGGTCATCTCCTGCAAGGTGAAGAACGGCAGGACGATGCCGCGATCGAGCAGGTACTGGCGGTATTCGTCGAAGGCCTGGAGCTCGCGCCGCACGCGGGCGTTCACCTCATCCGCAGGTTCCTTGATATCGGGGCTCAGGCCCCCGTGGACGAAGAGGGTGTCTCCCAGGCGCGCCACCGTGTCGTGCTGCCGCAGCCAGGCGCCGTACCTGCCGCGGGCGCCGTAGGCCTGCCGGTGCTCCAGGAACCCCGGCGGGTGGGCCCGCATCCATTCCGCTTCCGCGGGAGCAGGCTCGCCGGGAAAGCGCTGCTGCCGCCACTTTACGAATTCCCCGTAGGCGTGCTGGCGGCGCTTCTCCGAGGAGGAGTCGGCGAAGCTGGCATACTCCCCGGGCGACACGTAGCGCAGGTCGCCCATGATGTTCATGACCTCGTGGTTGCCGAGCAGCGACACCACCCGGCCCCGCTTCTTGCGGGCCTGCTTCTCCAGGGACATCAGCAGGTCGAGCACGGCGCGGGAGTTGGTGCCCCGGTCAGGAACATCGCCGAGTTGCACCAGGATGGCGGCCCCGCCCTTCCAGCGGTCGCGGGCGTCGAGGAGGCCGGCATCGCGGAGGATGCCGGTGAAGGCGGCGAACTCGCCGTGGACATCTCCCACCGCTATCACGCGCGGTTGGGCGG
>CAYTPH010000001.1:3968-36068 GCA_964439635.1 uncultured Terriglobales bacterium | reverse complement strand
CCGCCGTCCGCATCGCTATCCACATGGTGGAGGAAGGCCTGATCACCAAGGAAGAGGCCATCTTCCGCGTCGACCCCAACCAGCTCTACGACTTCCTGGTGCCCAAGCTGGTGGAGAAGGGCGTGAAGGTGGATGTGCTGGCGACTGGGCTGCCCGCCTCGCCGGGCGCTGCCGTCGGACAGATCGTCTTCACCGCCGACGAGGCCGTGGCGCGCGTGAACAAGGACAAGAAGGCCTCGGTCATCCTGGTGCGCGCCGAGACCACGCCCGAAGACATCCACGGCATGGAAGTGGCCAAGGGCATCCTGACCTCGCGGGGCGGCATGACCTCGCACGCTGCCGTGGTCACCCGCGGCATGGGCAAGTGCTGCGTGGCCGGCGCCGGCGAGATCGACGTCGACGAGAAGGCCCGCGAGATGCGCGTCAAGGGCCAGACTTTCAAGGAGGGCGACTGGATCTCGCTCGACGGCACCAGCGGCCGCGTCATTGCCGGCAAGCTGAACACCGCCGAGGCCTCGCCCGACGACCCCGAGCTGCTGAAGTTCATGGCCTGGGCCGAGCCCTTCCGTAAGATGGGCGTCCGCGCCAACGCCGACATCCCCCGCGACGCCATCCAGGCCCGCGCCTTCGGCGCCGAGGGCATCGGCCTCTGCCGGACCGAGCACATGTTCTTCGGGGAGGATCGGATCAAGCACATGCGGGCCATGATCCTGGCCAGCGAGGAGAAGTCGCGGCGGGCGGCGCTAAGGAAACTCCTGCCCATGCAGCGGTCGGATTTCATCGGAGTGTTCCGGGCGATGGACGGGTTCCCGGTGACCATCCGCACCCTGGATCCGCCACTGCACGAGTTCCTGCCCAGCCGCGAGCAGCTGATGGTGGAGATCGCGGTGCTGGAAGCCACCAAGCCGCGCTCGCCCAAGCTGAAGGAGCTGCGCACGCTGCGGAACCGAGTGAACCAGCTGCACGAGCTGAACCCCATGCTGGGACACCGCGGCTGCCGCCTGGGCAGCACTTACCCGGAGATCACCGAGATGCAGGCGCGCGCCATCATCGAGGCGGCGGTCACGGTGGCGAAGGACGGGGTGAAGGTGAAGCCGGAGATCATGATCCCGCTCACCGCCAGCCTGAAGGAGTTCGCCAACCAGGCGGCCATCGTGCGGCGCGTCGCCGAAGAGGTCTTCGCCGAGAAGGAGATGAAGGTGGAGTACCTGGTCGGGACCATGATCGAGCTGCCGCGGGCGGCGCTGGTAGCCGACGAGATCGCCAAGGAGGCCGAGTTCTTCAGCTTCGGCACCAACGACCTGACGCAGACCACCTTCGGCTTCTCGCGCGACGACGTGAACAAGATCCTGCCGACGTACATCGCCGAGGGCATCCTGAAACAGGACCCGTTCGCGGTGCTGGACCAGGAGGGCGTGGGCCAGCTGGTGCACATGGGCGTGCAGAAGGGCCGGGCCAGCCGTCCCGACCTGAAAGTCGGGATCTGCGGCGAGCACGGCGGGGAGCCGGCGTCGGTGGAGTTCTGCTACAAGGTCGGGATGAATTACGTTTCGTGCTCACCCTTCCGCGTGCTGACGGCGCGGCTGGCGGCGGCCCAGGCCGCGGCCAGCGAAAGCCTGAAGGTGGAGGGCGGACGGACGAAGTAGGCTCCGCCTTTGAAGAGGCCCGGCTTAGGCCGGGCCTCTTTTTTCAATCACCCCGCTGCGCGGGGCTGTGGTGCACGGGCGGGGCGCCCGCGCGACAGCCGGCGAGGCACCAGCGCCACGAGCACCAATGGCCGTGTACTTCTGCGCGCGGCGCGGCGGGCCGTTACCCGCGTAATCAACCGCCAGTGACGGCCAGCGCAGTCCGAGCCCGTCATTTCGTGCTATAAACCGGAGTAGAACGGCCGAACCACGGGTGTGTCGAGTCATGCTGGATAAGAAACAACTGAAGGTCCAGGGACTGCGCTACGCGCGCTCCCTGCAGGTCGTGATCCGCACGGTCACGATGCTGTCGGTGGACCACCGGGTGGCCGCCGGGCCGCTGCAGGCCAGCTTCGACACCCTCAACGCTCTCATCAAGCAGACCAACCAGTTCACCCTGGGCTTCGTGGAGAACAGGATCATGCTGAACAACATCCTGACCACGGACGCCGGGCTGGCCCAGCTGGAGAACGATTTCCTGAAGCGCGGCATCGGCGCGGTCACCTTCGAAGCCGGGCTGACGCTGGCGCGCTACAAGCAGGCGGTGGCGGTCATGGCCACGCCCACCAAAGCCATCGAGGAGATGGGCGGCCCGGCGGTGTTGATCGCGCAGAATTCCATCGAGGGCGTGCGCATCTTTCCCGCGGGCAAGAACCAGCAGCGCACCGAGAGCGGCGACACTGTCCTGGAGACCGACGCCGAGCAGTTCCTGATGACCAAGGACGCGCAGGCGGGCGTCGTCCCCCCGTTCTTCGCGGGCATGGAGAGCATCAGCATGCTGCTGGAGAGCGCCTGCATCGAGAAGCCGCCGGAGGACTTCCGCGGCGGCCCCACCGACATCATGCGGCTGATCGGGCCGACGGTGGAGGCGGCGCTGGTGGACCATCGCGGCGACCCGCAGAAATCCTACGTCGCCCTGGCGCGCATCCTGCAGGACCTGAAGCCGGACATGGTGATGTCCGCCTTTCCCGCGGCCCGCCAACAGGAGCTGAAGGACGCGCCCCCGGAGCAGGTGGCCGGCGAGTTCATCGAAGACACCGCCATCCAGTGGGCGGTGCAGAAGCTGGCCTCGGCGCCGGTGGGCACCGAAGCCATCGTGGTGGAAGAGGACGTGGTGCGCGTCCTGGTGCGCTCCCTGCAGGCCACGCGCATGGCCAACCGCATGGCCACCAAGCTGGCCAAGTTCGTGCAGGAGCATGTCTTTCCGCCCAGCACCTACAAGCGCATCCAGGACGAGCTGAAGTGGGTGGGCGTCCCCACCAAGCAGAAGCTGGAAGAGCTGATGAAGGTGGAGCGCTTCGGGCTGATCGAGTTCCGCCGCATGGTGGAGCTGATCCGCGACCTGCTCAAGGACCAGAAGCACGAAGAAGCCTCGCAGCTCGCCGGCCGCTACTTCAACGTCCTGGAAGCCAAGGAGATCCAGCCGGAAGAGCTGGGCCGTGGCCCGGAGCTGGTCGCGCTGATGGGCCCGGTGCGCGCCACCGGCTTCGCCCGCGGCACCGCCGAACGGCTGTGCACCGCGCTGCTGCGCGACGACCTGAACCAGTTCGTCCACTTCCAGGTGGCCAACTGCATGGTGGCACTGTCGAAGGTGGTGGCCATCTACGAGGACTACGACATTGTGCAGATGATCGGCACGGCCATGGAGAAGTCGGCGCCGCGCGACCCTGCCGTGCACGTCAAGTGCTGCCAGGGCGGGCTGCCGCAACTCCTGCCGGAAAAGGCCATCGAGCGCATGGTCGAACTGCTGCTGGAGAAGAAAGACGACGCCGCCTGGGTGAAGTCGTCGCTGGCCATGATCCGCTGGTCGGGGCAGACCGGCATCGAGAAGCTGTTCACCCTGCTGGAGCACGAGAGCCAGGCCAGCAACCGCATGGTGCTGATGCGGTTCATCGGGCAGATGGGCGCGCCCGCGCTCGACCACGCCCGCCAGCGCTTGCAGCACAAGCACTGGTACGTGGTCCGCAACGCCTGCAAGCTGCTGGGCGACCTGAAGGACCCGGACCTGCTGGCCGACCTGGCGCCGGCGCTGCAGCATCCCGACGAGCGGGTGCAGCAGGCGGCACTGGCCGCCATCAACAAGAACCGCGTCCCGGGACGCGCCCAGGCGATCGCCGACGCGCTGCCCTACTTCGGCCCCCACGTCCTGGACCAGGTGCTGGAGGAACTGATGTTCCTGCGCGACCCCGCCACCGTGCCGGCGTTGGAGCGCTACATCTTCGTCGACGGCAAAGGCAAGCCCAAGGCGGCGGAGAAGGCGGTGCAGGCGCTCGCCGGGCAGCAGAGCGAGCAGTCGGCGGAGCTGCTGGGGAACGTGCTGGCCGCGGCCGAGCTGGAGATGCCGGTGCGGCGCGCGGCGCTGCACGCCCTGCGCAAGAACAAGAGCGAAGCCGCCATCCGCGCCCTGACCAGCTTCGTCGAGAAATCCCCCGACGACCCGCTGGCCCGCGAGAGCCAGAAGGCCCTCAGCGCTACCCACTGATTCTTCACCGCCGAGCTTGTGGCACAGCCGCCCCGGCTGTGCTTTTCTAGTTCACCGCTGAGCTCGCCGAGAGCGCCGAGGAAACTCAACTCTTGTCATCCTGAGCGAAGCGGCCGGCTCGCTTTGCGAGCCGGCCGCGGAGTCGAAGGACCTTGTGTCTTATCCCTTCCGCAGCACCGCCGCATGGCTCCGCCGGATCGCCGGCCGCTCCGCGACGGTGAATCCTGCCTTCGCCGCCGCCTCCAACTCTTCCGCGAACTCCTGCTCCTTCACGTGTCCGCGCGGCTCGGCCAGCAGCAGCGTTCCGTCGGGCTTCAAGGCTGCGGCCGCCTGCGAGAAAAAGGTCTGCGCGTCGGGGAACTCGTGCACCGCGGCGAAGGCCAGGGTGAAGTCCACCTGCCCATCCAGGTCGGCGATGCCCATGGACTCGGCGGTCGCCAGGCGCGCATCCAGGCGCTCCTGCAGCCCGGCTTTGGCGGCGCGCCGCTTCAGCCGGTCGAGCATCTTCGGCTGGATGTCGACGGCGACCACCCGGCCCGAGGGTCCCACCATCCGCAGCAGATCGAGAGTGAAGAAGCCCATGCCGGGGCCGGGCTCGAGCACCGTCATGCCCTCGCGGACGCAGGGAGCGAGCAGCTTCGCCGGGTCCTCCGCCCAGCGCCGCAGCGGGCACGCCAGCAGATAGCCCAGCCACCACGGACACACGCGCTTGCCCATGCGGACAAGCCTACACTCTCGCCGAGCCCGCGGAAAATCGCCCACAGAGGCACAGAGACACAGAGAAAAGGTCTTGCTGTTTCTCCTGCGTGCCTCTGTGTCTCTGTGGTGAGGTGTTGTTCTACTGCTGCTGCGGTCTTGGCCGGCTGGCGGGTGGCACGATGCCGTTCAGCCGCAGGTACTCCACCATCTGGCCGTAGTGGTTGAAGCCGTGGCTGACCAGGATGACGGCCATTTCCAGCCGCGTCATCTGTCCCGGGCCGAAGGGGCTCTTCAGCGGCTCGGTGGCGTTCTGGTCGGTGATGGCGTTCAGTGACTTGTGCGCGTACGCAAAGCTGTCCTTCAGGTACTTCATGACCGCGGCCTTGCCCTTGACCGAATCGGGGCCGTTCTCACCTTCGCCGACCAGGTCGGCGGGAGGCTTCTCGCCGGTGATGGCCGCGCCCAGGATGTAGTGCACCGAGGCCACGTGCTTCACCTGGCTGGCGAAGTCGCGCACGCCCTTGAACTCGCCCTGGGTGGGCACGTAGTTGTACTTGTCTTCGGGCATGGCGTCGGCCGCGCCCACGAACTCCTCCTCCATGCCGGAGAGGCTCTTGTGCATGGCCGCCGAGACGCCGATCGGCCCCTTGGTTTCTTTCTTGGCTTCCTGCGCACCGGCGAAGGTGCACAACGCCAGCGCGACCACAACCGCCCATCCCCACAGTTTCATTGTCTCTCCTTACTGAAAGACCCACCACGGAGGCACGGAGACACGGAGAAGTTTCTTTGTGCTTTTCTTCCTCCGTGCGTCTGTGTCTCCGTGGTGGATTTGTTTTGAAATCAGATCTAGCCGGGAGCTGTCACCGGTGCGGTCAGTTCCACGTCGTGGACCCGCAGCCGGTGCCACCTGATGCTGATCAGGCCGGCGACGAGTCCGCCGGCTGCGACCAGCAGCGACGTCTCCATGCCCCAGCGGTCGGCGACCGCGCCCCACAGCGCGCTGCCTCCGGCCATCCCGCCCTGCAGTACCAGAAGATACATGGAAATCGCCCGGGCGCGCACCCAGGCCGGGGACATGGTCTGCGCCGAGACGTTCAGGCTGGCCAGGATGGTGATCCACGCCCCGCCGCCCAGGAACAGCGCGCCCAGCAATGCGGCGAAGCCCTTCAGGTAGGCCAGGGACGCGGTAGCGGTGGCGAACGCCAGGGTGGCCGAGGCGACCATCGCGTCCACCGACATGCGGCACCGCAGCGGGTGGATCAAGGTGGCGCCCGCCAGCGCCCCCACGCCGAAGGAGCCCAGCAGCAGTCCGAAGCCGACGGAGCCGTGCGGCCAGGCGATCAGCGGCAGCAGTGCCCAGACGGCGGAGGCGAAGATGCTGAACAGCCCCGTCCGCACCAGCACCGACTGCACCGGGGGCGAGTTGCGTAGGTAGCGGAAGCCGGCGCGCAGCGCCGAGCGCAGGGTCGGGACGGTGGCGGCGTGGTGCTCCGGCGCCCGCTTCCAGCGGTAGAGGAACAGGATGACGCCGAAGAAAGAAGCCGCATTCAGCAGGAAGGCGTAGCCGGAACCGGCGGCGGCGATGACCGCGCCGCCCACCGCCGGGCCGATGGCGCGCGCCACGTTGAATCCGGCGGAGTTCAGCGCCACCGCGCTGTGCAGGTTGCGCCGCGAGACGATCTCCGGCGTGATGGCCTGCCAGGCGGGGTCGTTCATCACCGCGCCCAGGCCGAGGAAGAAGGTGAACAGCAGCAGGGTCCAGGGGGTGACCGCGCCGGCAAGCGTCAGCGCGCCCAGCGAGGCGGCGGCCAGCACCATCCACATCTGGGTGAAGAGCAACAGGCGGCGGCGGTCGACGATGTCGGCCAGCGCGCCCGCGGGCAGCACCACCAGGAAGACCGGCAGGCTGGTGGCGGCCTGCACCAGCCCGACCATCAGCGGCGAGGTGGTGAGCGAGGTCATCAGCCAGCCCGCACCCAGGTTCTGCATCCAGGTGCCGGTGTAGGAGATGACGGCGGCGACCCACAGCGTGCTGAACAGAGGCTCGCGGATAGGCGCCAGCGCCGTGCCGCGGCCCGGCGTCACCGTCCCCAGGGTGTTCTGAAGTTCGGCCATTTTGCGTGATTGCGATTCGCGAGGAGGCGTGGCTGACCGGCCCGGATCCCCACCTGGTATCGAGGCAGAATATCCCACGAGATAGGGACTGCAAAAGTGCCGATTTGTTAGCGCCCGGCGGCAGCTTCTTCCGGGGCCACGTTGAACGGCCACTCGCGGTGACGCCAGGCGCGCACCAGATAGATGGCCAGGCCAAGCACCACCAGTACGGCGGCGTACCGCACTTCCTTCATGAAGTTCGGCCGGGAGATGAGCACGTAGAGGAAGCCCACGATGGCGGCCAGCGCCGGCAGGGGATAGAGCCACATGCGGAAGGGGCGGGGTATGTCGGGCCGGGTCTGCCGCAGGACAATGAGCCCCACCGACTGCACCAGGAACTGGATGCAGATACGGATGACCACCAGGGCGGCGATGACGTCCGCCAGCCGCAGGAAGCAGAAGGCCGCGGCCACCAGCCCCAGCGCCAGCAGCGAGACGTGCGGAAACCGGCCCGTCGGATGCACGTGCGTGAAGGCCCGGAAGTAGTTGCCGTCCAGTGCGGCGGCGTAGGGCACGCGCGAGTAGCCCATCAGCAGCGAGAACACCGAGGCGAAGGCCGTCCACATGATGAGCAGCGTGACCCCAACCGCCGCCCAGTGTCCGTACACCCGCTCCATCAGGATGGAGATGATGTAGAAGCGCGTGTTGTCCTTGGCCGCCTGGTCCAGCTCCTGCCAGGGGATGACCCCCAGGATGCTGATGTTCATCACGATGTAGATGGCCGCCACCAGCACGATGGAGAGCAGCAGCGCCCGCGGGATGTTCTTCTCCGGCTGCTTCACCTCGTCGCCGAAAAAGCACACGTTGTAGTACCCCCAGAAGTCGTACATCGCGACCAGGAGGGCGGCGCCGAAGCCGAGGAAGAAGCGCTCGTCGAGGACGAAGGCGTTGGGCGGAAAGTCGAAGGCGCGAGCAGCGTTGAAATTGGTGAGGCCGGCGAAGATGACCCAGGCGATGGTGGAGAGCACGCCCGCGGCCAGCAGCTTGGAGATGTTGCCAATCACCGTCACGCGGCGGTAGAGGAGGAAGACGGCGAAGAGGCAGGTGGCGATGGCGACGAAGGTGCCGCCGTTGACCAGGATGCGCGCCTGCAGCGAGCCGAGCACGGGGATGGCGGCCTGGAACTCGCGGGTGAGCCAGGCGTTGTCGAGCGAAGGGAAGATGTAGCCGGCGTACTGCGCCAGGCCGATGCAGCCGGAGGCGAGAGAGAGAGGCGCGCTGAAGCTGAGCTGCCAGATGAACAGGAAGGAGATCATGCGACCGAGGCGGTTGGGGCCGTAGATCTCCTTGAGATAACGGTAAGAGCCGCCCGAGCCGGGCATGGCAGCGCCCAGTTCCGCCCAGACCAGGCCGTCGCAGATGGCAAGAATCGCGCCCAGGATCCAGCCCAGCATGGCTTGCGGCCCGCCGGCGGCGCTGACGATGAGCGGGATGGTGATGAACGGTCCCACCCCGATCATGTCGATGACGTTGAGCGCGGTGGCGCCGCCGAGGCCGATGCCGCGGATGAGGTGCGGCTGCTCCGCCGTCTTAGGGACGCTCATGTCCGGCGCTCACCAGGTTGACGAAGAGTCGGATGGCCCCGGGAACGCCCGCGGGGAGCTGGCGAAAGAAGGAGTAGCCGGTGAAGATGTACGTTCCTTTGCCGTGGCGCATGCGCAGCAGGCCGCCCTTCAGCGGGGCTTCGCCGGGGTCGGAGGAGGCCAGCAGCGGCTGGAAGCGCGGATCCCAGGAAGAGGCGAAGTAGAGGCCGCGCTCCTGCACCCAGCCGTCGAAGTCGCGGGCGGTGATGCGGTTGGGGAAGGAGAAGAGCGGGTCGTCGGGGGCGAGGATCTCGACCGGGGCTTCTTCGACGCTGACGCGCTCGCGGCCGATCTCCAGCGGCGCGGGAGCGTAGGGGAACGGGCCGCGGTCGGGGTGGTACTGGACCACCAGGGTGCCCCCGTTGGCGACGTAGTCGAGCAGGCGCTGGTTGTGGTCGCGGACCTGGGCGACGGTCTCGTGGGCGCGGATGCCGAGGACGATGGTGCCAAAGCGCGCGAGGTCGGCGGTGGCGAGGTCGGCGGGCGGGATGAGGGCGACGTCGAGGCTGGCCTGGCGGAGGACGTCAGGAATGTCGTCGCCGGCGCCCATGACGTAGCCGACCTTAAGCCCGGGCGGCGTCTTCACGTCCACCACGCTGACGCGCTGGGTGGCGGGATGGACGTAGGGATAGGCGCCGAGATCGTCGCGCTGGACGATGGTGAAGGAATCGGAGTAGGTGCGGCCGTCGTACTCGGCGAGGGCGCGGAGCTGTTGATAGCTCGAATCCGACTTAGGCACGAAGACGTTGAATGTGACTATCTTCGCGTCACCTTCGGGCCGCAGGACCAGTCGGTGTTGGCGAGGCTGGGAACGCCAGCCATCCGGAACCGCGAGCCGGACCACGATCGCGCGTTCTTGAAGCTTGCGCTCCCCCGGGAGGTAGTCTGCAGGCTTTAGGGTTGTCACTCTCACGCTCACCGTCATGGGTCCGTTCGAGGAAGCGGGGAAGACTCTGCCTGGGGGCACGAAAGCGATCTCGACGGGAGGAGCAACCATCGTCCATCGTGCGGGAGGATCGGCGTGGGCTTCGGCAGCGGCCGTCAGAACGCCGCTGTTATTGCCCACAGTGTAGACGGCGGAGGCGCGCAACGATGGCGGACAGAAGGGAAGGGTGAGGCAGGAGGCGTCGTCGACGGCGTGCACGAACTCGCGCGAGACAGCGGTACGGTGCCAGTAGGGACGATTAGGCGCAGCATCCGGCGGCGGAGTCAGTTTGCCGCTGAAGTGCGCGCGTTGAACCTTTCCTGTAGCCGGTGACGGGTTCTGCGGCATCTCCGCGTTCCAGTCCTTGGGTACTTGAACGCTCGTGCGAGAAACCGTCACACCGGCTGGGAGGCTGACAGTCTCATCCGCGGTAACTTTGTAGCCGGGAAGCAGGATCGGCGAGGAACCGGCATTCCCGATCCTGAACGACAAGGAGACGCCGGTCGCCAATCGGGCGGCTTCGCGGAATTGGTCGCGTGTGGATTCGAGGTCTTTCAAAAGGTCGAGCGGATCCGGGGAGGACGTCGAGCCAGAAGGGCCGCGCTGGAGGGCGTGCTCCGTGGCCGCCAGGCCGTCGAGAAGGGCTTCGGCGACCGTAACTTGGGCAGCGCCAGGCGCGGTGGCGCGCCGTGCGGCGGCGACTGCCGCCTTCACATCCGGATCGTCGGAGCCGGCACCGAGCGATGTGTCGATCCCCTCGAAGAAGTCCTGCTCCTTGGTGCCGGGCGGGCGGCCGGGAAGGACCGATTCTTCCAAGGCGTAGTGGGTGTAGTTCGGAGGCGGGCTGAGGCGCCAATCGAAGGCGCCCTGCGACAGCTGGTGCTTCAGGCCCTGCATGGCGAACTCGGCGTAGGTGGCGCCGAGCAGCGGATCCGAAACGCTGGTCTCCAGCCGGATGGTCCAGCCTTCCATGCCGCGGAACCGTCCTGTATAGAACTTCTTGGCCTGCCCTGGCTGAAGTCCTTCTTTAAGTTGTTCCGGGAACTGGGTGGGGTCGGCGGCGGCGCGGAAGGCCTCGCGGGCAAGGATGGTAGATGTCTGGTGGTGGCCGTGACCGTCGCGCGGCGTGCCGGTGAAGCGGGTGACGATGACGTCGGGGCGGAACTCGCGGATGACGCGCACGACATCGGCCAGCACGACTTCGCGGGGCCATTTGCGCAGGGTCTCCTCGGCGGACTTGGAGTAGCCGAAGTCGGCGGCGCGGGTGAAGCGCTGTTCCACGCCGTAGTAGCGATCGGAGGCCAGCAGCTCAAGGGTGCGGAGGACGCCCAGCTCGTCGGAAAGGCCGCTGCCGGTGCGGTTCTGTCCGCCTTCGCCGCGGGTGAGGGTGAGGAGCATGACCTGGGCGCCGCGGCCGCGCGACATCAGGGTAAGCATGGCGCCGTCCTCGTCGTCAGGGTGGGCGACGATGTGCAGCAGGCGGCCGGTGTGCTGCAGGCGGCGCAGCATCTGGCCGAGGCCGGGGGCGCCTTCGTCCTGCGGCAGGCGCGGACCGCCGGGTTCCTGGAACTGGGGGACCTGGGCCGCCGCGGAGGCGGCGAGCAGCAACACCAGCAGCCAGCGGGCGGGTTGGCGAAGCGCCATTCGGCTCATTCGGAAGTCCTAAAGTTCTAAACGGCGGAGCGGCAGACTGCAAGCTTTAGACGCTCGGAGTGGTGAAAGGCTGCGAAAAGGCGATACAAACCGAAGGCGGGACGCCGGCGCTACTTGGCTGAGGGCGCCGAGGAACCCGGCACCTCCGGCAGTTCGACGGTGTGTGCCAGAACCATGAGCCAGCGGCCGTCGCGGCGGCGGAAGACGTCGACGAAAGCGCCGGCGGAGAGCACCTCCTGGCCCTTGTCGTCGAGCGTGCGGGCCTTCTGGATGCCGGTGAGGACCGCGACATCACCGTAGAGGGTGACCTTCAGGTCGTCGCCCCAGACGTCCACGATCTTCACCGGGATGGACTGGGCGATGCGCAGGAAGTCGGCGCGGCCGGCGTCCTGCGCGCCGGGGGTGCGGTAGATGAAGTCGGGAGCGAGGAGGCGCTCGATGGCGGCGGCGTCCTTGTTCTTGATGGCGGCCATCATCTGGCGCTCGAGCTGGAGGATCTGCGCGGTATCGTCGGAAGCAGGTTCAGAGGCGTGCATAAGGGCTGTGGCGAACAGCAGGAGCATGAGGCCGGTCCGCATGGGGCAAGGACTATAGCACGGCGTGACCGATAACCGGGGCGCTGTGCGGGAGGTCACAGCGGGCTGGTCGCGCCTCCGGTAGGCTCGGCCCGAGGTGAGCCATGCAGGAGGAAGTCTTCGCGGCCATGCGGCGGAGCGTGCTGATGGGCGCCCCCGACCACGCCCGCCAGGCGGCGCGCAAGGCCCTGGAGAGCGGGGTCGCGCCGCTGGAGGCCATCAACGAAGGGTTGGTCCCGGCGATGAACGAAGTGGGGGTCCTGTTCGGCTGCCGGCAGGTGTTCCTGCCGGACCTGATGGCGTCGAGCGAAGCCATGCAGGCAGCCATGGCCATCCTGGAACCGGAGCTGGTCCGAGCCGGCGGCGAACGGCCATCCTTGGGCACGGTGGTGCTGGGGACGACCAAGGGCGACATCCACGAGATCGGCAAGTGCCTGGTGGGGACGCTGCTCACGGCCAACGGCTTCAAGGTGCACGACCTCGGGGTAGACGTGGCGGCGGAGCGCTTCGCGGAGAAGGTGAAGGAGGTAGGAGCGGAGCTGGTGGGAGTGTCGGCACTGCTGACCACCACCATGAAGAACCAGCGGGGTGTGGTGGAGGCACTGGAGCGGGCGGGGCTGCGGCCGGGAGTGCGGGTGATGGTGGGCGGCGCGCCGGTGACGCGGCAGTGGGCCAGCGAGATCGGCGCCGAGGGATACGGCAAGGACGCCCTCAGCGCGGTGGCGCTGGCGAAAGAACTGGTGCCGCGATGAGGCCCCGGCTGGAGCTGCTGCCCCAGGCCCTGGTCGGCCGCATCCTGGGCGATGCGCTGGAGCTGCTGCATGCCCGGGGAGTCCGAGTGGCCTCGCTGGAGGCGGTGGAGCTGCTGCGCGCCGCCGGTGCGGAGGTGGAGGGCGGTGATTCTGTCCGCATCCCGGAAAAGCTGGTGCGCACGGCGCTGGAGAGCGTCCCGCGCGAGTTCTTCCTCTACGACCGGCGGGGTGGGCGAGCCGTGCGTTACGGCGGAGACGCCGTGCACTTCGACCCGGGATCATCGTGTCTTAACATCCTGGACCCGGCGACGCGCCGGCCGCGTCCGGCGGTGGCGGACGACCTGGTCCGGATGGTGCAGGTGACGGAGATGCTGCCGCAATTCGCCGCGCAGTCCACCGCGATGGTGTGCAGCGACGTGCCCAGCGAGCTGGGAGACTTCTACCGGCTCCTGCTGGTCTTGTGGCATTCGGAGAAGCCGGTGGTGACCGGGGCGTTCAGCGCGGCCGGCCTGGGGCCCATGCGGGAGCTGCTGCAAGCCGAAGCGGGAGGAGCCGAGGCGCTGAAAGCCTCGCCCAGAGCGGTTTTCGACGTGTGCCCGTCGCCTCCGATGAACTGGACGGAGTTCGCGGCGCGGAACCTGGTGGAGCTGGCGCGGGCCGGAGTCCCGGCGGAGATGGTCTCGATGCCGCTGGCCGGCGCGGCGGCGCCGGTGACACTGGCGGGAGCGGTGACCCAGCATGCGGCGGAGAGCCTGGCCGGCATCGTCATCCACCAGGCGGTGAATCCGGGAGCGCCCATCGTGTGGGGCGGAGCGCCGGCCATCTTCGACATGCGCACCGGGACGGCGCCCATGGGCGCCATGGAGACCGCCATGCTGGATGCCGCGTGCGCGCTGGTGGGCAAGAGCCTGGGCCTGCCCACGCACGGCTATCTCTGCGCCAGCGACAGCAAGCTGGTGGACGCGCAGGCGGGGATGGAGAGCGGCATGTCGGCGATGCTGGGAGCGCTGGCGGGGATCAACATGATCTCCGGCGCGGGCATGCTGGATTTCCTGGCCTGTCACAGCGTGGAGAAGCTGGTGATCGACGCCGAGGCCATCGCCTCCGTCCAGCGCCTGCTTGCAGGAGTGCAGGAACGCCCCGATACGCTGGCGATGTTCGCTGCGGCAGGAAAGACCGGGGACTTCCTGCGGCTGAAGGAGACCCGCGCCCTGTTCCGCGAGGAGCAACACTTCCCCTCGGAGGTGATCCAGCGGGGAGACGAGTGCAGCGGCGACAGCTTCGAGCGGGCGCGGCAGCGCGCCGGCGAACTGGTGGCAGGGTACCGCCGGCCAGCGCTCGCGCCCCAGCGTGAGGCGGCCATGCGCGCGGTGGCGGAGCGGCAGGCGGCGCGCTGTGGCTTGCGCGAGCTGCCGGGGATGGCTACTTGCGGCGCTTCTGCAACTTGCTGAGCGCTTCCATGGCGGCGCGCTCGCTAGGGATGGAGATGTCGTTGGCGCTGTTCTGGTTGGTGATCATGACGTCGCCCTGGATCACCGGTTCCTCGGTCTCCAGCGCCACCAGGCGGTACTTCCCGGGCGTGCCGATGGCCAGCGTCAGCAGGTAGTTGCACCCTTTCGAGCGGGCCTCGGTCACGGCCTCTTCGCCGGACTGTTCGCTGCGCAGACCCTGCACCTTCACACCCTTTTTCGGATTATCGAGGCGCTTCACCAGCACATCGCGCAGGCGGTCGGGAGGGATGTGGCTGCGGCCGTAGCCGGTGAGAGCGTACTGGCTGATGGTGATACAGAGGCTGATGCCTTTGTCCGCCGGTTTCGGGGCGTCCTGCGCGGGAAGAGCCGAGACGCAGACGAGGGCCGCACAAAGAACAAGAACAAAGCGGGTGTGAAGGCGCATGGTTTCCTCCGCGGATGGGGAACGGCGCGAACGGTAGCGCGCCCCGGCGGCGCTGTCAAGCTACTGGCGGGCGCTGGCGGCGTTGACCTTGGCGAGCAGGTCGCGCGCCGGCTGCTGGAACGGCCCCTCGATGCGCACCGCCTGGTTCAGGACCTGCTGCGCCTCGGGATAACGCTTCTGCTTGGCGTAGGCAAAGCCGAGCCGGTAGAGCACGGTGGAATACGAGGCGGGGTCGTCGCGCAGCAGGTCCATGGCGGTGCGCAGCGCGGTGATGGCGGCGGTGGTCTTCTCCTGCTTCATCAGCGCGTAGCCGAGGGCGGAGTGGGCCAGGCCGGAGGTCATGCGCAGGGCGGGATCGTCCTTGGTGGAAGCGGCGGCGCACAGCTCGATGGCCTGGCGGGCGTATTCCACCGAGCGGGCGACGTAGACACCCTTGGGATCCTCGGCGAGGGCATTGGCCAGGAGGGCGAGCGTGGTGGGGTTCTTCGACCCCGCGACCTTGGTGGCGTAGGCGGCGATGTCGGCGAACTTGTTGGCCAGCTGCAGGGAGTAGATGGCGTACTGCGCCACCTGGGGCGCGTAGCGCGAGTCGGGGAAGGCGGCATTGAAGCGCTCGATGAGGGCCATGCGGGCGGTGGCATCCGCCTGGTTGGCGACCGCGTTGAAGGCCGCGACTTCCAGGAACTCGTAGCTGGACTGCAGGCCTTCGCGCTGCGCCTCCAGCGTGGCCAGCCACTCTTCGGGAGTGGCGGTGGCGTTCTCCGGCCGCGGCTGCTTGACGATGCCGTTGATGGCCTCGCCGCCGCGGGCGGCGTACTCCATGATCTTCGCCGGATCGTTGAGCTGCTGGGCGATGGTGACCAGGGTGGAGAGGATATCGAGGTTGTTGGGCACCAGCGCCGACGCCTGCTCGCCCTCGGAGAGCGCCTGGCGAGCGTCGCCGGCGGAGAGAAAGTGCTGCGCGATCTGCAGCCGGCCGTAGGCGACGGCTTCCGGACTGGAAGCGAAGTCGGCGAGGAACTTGCGGTACTTCTCCAGGCGGGCGGCGGCGTCCTGCTCCTGCGCGATGGCCTGCAGTGCCTGGTCCTCGGGCGAGTTCGCGGGGAAGATGATCTTGCGCACCTGCCCCGCAGCAACGGACGAGAGAATGAATGAGAGAAGGAGGAACCGGGTCCAGCTCATGCCGCACCCCCTGTGGTTCTGCGAGCGCATGGTAGCGCCGGGAGGGGAGTTTCGCAACCGGAGGAATGGCGTCCCCGACGGGATTCGAACCCGTGTTACCGCCGTGAAAGGGCGATGTCCTAGGCCGGGCTAGACGACGGGGACGCTGGGCAGGAGCTACCTGCTCAACTGTAGCAGCGCGCGGGAAGCAGTGTCAAAGCATCAGGGCTTGGCTGCGGCGCCGGAATCGAAGGAGGAGACGGCCGCGCTTTCGTCGTCGTAGATCTTGAAGATGGTGTGCAGCTGGCTGAGCTCCAGGGCCTTGCGCACGAACTCGGTGGGCGCGACCAGGCGGACCTTGCCGTGGGAGGCGACGGCGGCGGAGTGGAAGCGGATGAGGGTGCCGATACCGGAGGAGTCGATGATGGGGACCTGGGCCAGGTTCACCACCAGGTTGCGGCAGCCGGAGCCCAGCGTCTCCGACCAGGCGCGGCGGAAATCGTCCAGCCCCGGACCGAGCGCCAGCTTGCCCTCGAGCTGGAGGACGGCGACATTTCCCTCGTGACGGACGATGCAAGCCACGCGGGCACAATAGTACAGGGGCGGCGCGGATTGCAACGGGCGGCGGGGCGGCCCCGCATCCAAGCGTACAATAGAGCCGCGCCATGGCCGATTCCCTCTACCTGAACCTGTGGTTCCCCAGCTTCGCAGAGGAGGAGATGCTGCCGCGGGCGCTGTCGGTGCTGCGGCAGTTCCCATATTCGGAGCAGCGGCCGGGGATCACCGCGATGGCGGTGCATCCCATCGCCTGGGAGGAGCCGCTGGCCTTCCAGCAGACCTTCGACTCAGCCACCCCGCCGGAGCAGGCGGTCGAGCTGGCACGAGAGTTCCTGCATGCCGATTCGGCGTACGTCTTCGAGGCGGCGTGGGACCTGTGGAGTCCCTCGGAGGAGGAGCCCGAGGAGGCCTGGGTCCAACAGCCGCAGCCGGTGCGCTTCCTGGCGCTGGGAACGGAGTTCGGCGAGGGGCTGTGCCAGGAGGACGGGCATATCCAGGTGGACTTCGGCCTGGACACGCCGTTCCTGTGGGAGGACCTGCCGCTCACGGACGAGGCCGAGGCACGGGTGAAACAGAACGTACAGAAGCTGGTGGCCTTCTCCAGCGCGGTGGAGCAGCACTGCGGCATCAGCGGCCGGGTGTTGTGGTCGGAGTCGGAGGAGAACTTGGCGCAGAAGCTGATCGCGCGCTTGCAGAGGACGCACTGATGGCCCGCGGATGGGAAAGCAAGGGAGTGGAGGAGCAGATCAGCGAAGCCCAGGAAAAGCCCAAACACGCAGCCGCGCCGGCCACCCCGGAAGAGGCCGAGCGGCGCCGGCGGCGACAGACGCTGGAGCTGTCGCGAGCGCGCATCCTGGCGCAATTGCGGGAGAGCCAGGACCCGCGCCTGACGGAGATGCTGCAGCGAGCGCTGGCCGACCTGGATTCCCGCCTGGCCGCCTCGAAATAGCCCAAGCCCACAAAAAAATCCCCGGCGGTTGCCCGCCGGGGAGCTAAGTCCGAGCCGCTTACGGGGTCACGGCCACGATGACCGTGAACGTCTGCGTCTGCTGGCCAGCCGGCGCCGTGGGCGAGCTGAACTGGATACGGATCGCCTGGCTACCCAGCGGGGTGGAGGTGTCGCCGGTGGGGACCGGCCCGAACGTGGCACCGCCGCCACCGCAGCCCACTGCCGCCACGGTGATGAACAGCAGCGAGACCATCGTCCAGAACAGGACGCGGCGCTTGCGGCTGCCGCCTGAACCGGCCAGCATGAGACCGAACATGCCCAGCCCCGAGGCCGGCAGCCAGTACGCCAGCATCGGGCCGGCGCCGCCGAGCGGAGGCCGCAGCGCGGCCGACGGGGCGGTGGTGTGCACCGTCAAGGTCATGTTGCGGACCACGGTGACATCAGGCACCGACGGCGGGTTGAAGACGCAGGTCACGCCCTGGGGCAGCGGCGGGATGCAGGAGAAGGTCACCTCGAAGGGGAACCCCGCCGGGAAGCTCAGGGGCGTGAGGGTGAAGTCGTAAACGGCATTCTGGCCGTTGCGGACGGTGATGGTCGGAGTGTCCACGGTGGTCAGGTACGGCGGAGCGCCGACACCGCCGCCGCCCTCACCGGAGGTGAGGAACACGATGACGTTCAAGTCGGGGGCGCCGTCCAGGCTGTGGATGGTGATGTGCACGGCGAAGGTCACGTCGGGCACGGCGTACTGGTGGTCGCCGTAGATCTCGAACGTGCAGCCGGCCGCGGTGCAGCCCACCGGGGTGATGGCGAAGGCCGGGCCCACCGTACCGTCATTCCAGTCGATGGTAGCGGTGAACTGCGACGCCAGGCCGAAGGGGTTGGTGTCGGTGAAGGTGCCGAAAAGCACCGGCGGCTGCACGCCACGACCCGCCGGGGTCACCTTCTGGCAGGGCACCGCCGGGATGTCCGGGCAGTTGGCGATGAAGCTGCCAAAAGGCGCGTCCGAGATAGTCGCGTTGAGGACCGCACCGCCCGGGTTGATAGTGGCGATGGAGCCACCGAGACTGGTGACCGCCGCTTCAACGCCATAGGTGCCTGCGGCGGTGTACTGGTGGCTGCCGCTGACGTCGAACGGCCCGCCCACCGCGCCGGTGACGGTGCCCGCGGAAGTGGCGGTGCCGTCACCCCAATCGATGATGGCGGAGAGGTCGGAGGCGACACCGGAGGGGTTCGCATCCAGGACGCTGCCGACGCTGACGTTCAGCACCGCGCCCTCCACTCCCACGATGGCCGGCGGAGCATTCGCCGTCAGCGCCGCATCGGCGATGGCCGCGCTGCCGGTAAGCGTTGCGGTGGAGCCACCGATATCGGTGATGCCTACCGAAATAGCGTAGGCCGGATTGAAGGCCGCGTAGGTGTGGGTTCCGGTGACCTGGAAGATGCAGGGAGCCACGCCGCCGCAGCCGCTAAGGACGGTGACCGTGCCAGCGGAGCTGGTGGTATCGCCCCAATCAATGTTGGCGGTGAAGTCGGTGGCCAGGCCGTAGGGGTTCCCGTCGGTGAAGGTCCCCACGACCACGCCGCTGAGGGCCGTGCCCTCGGTGCCGGCCAGGGCCACCGGCGCACCCGGAGTGAGCGGGGCGTCGGCGATGCTGGCATTGAGGGTCGCCCCACCCGGGTTGATGGTGAGGGCAGAACCGCCCATATCGAGGACGTCCACCTGGATGCCGTAGCTGCCGTGCTCGGTGTAGGTGTGGATGCCCCGGACAGCCATGACGCACGGAGCCACGCCGGCGCAGCCGCTCTGCACGACCACGCTGACCGGCTGGCCATCGCCCGGAGAGGTCGGGCTGCCGTCACCCCAGTTGATGGTCACGCTGCCGGTGCCCGTGGTGTAGTCGGCGGGGGTGGCGAACGGGTTGTCGTCCACGAAGGTGGCCACCGTGGTGGGTGCGCCACCGCTGAGGACCAGGCCCTCCGTGCCCACGACTGCGGCAGGAGTGGGCGTGGTCAGCGGAGCGTCGGCGATGGAGACGTTCAGCGTCGCGCCGCCCGGATTGATGGTGATGGAGGCTCCGCCGTCCGAGGTCACGACGAACTCGGTGCCGTAGGGGCCGTGCTCGGTGTAGGTGTGGGTGCTGCTCAGCATGAACACGCAGGGCGACGCACCGCCGCAACCGAAGAGAATACGGACGTTGACCGGACCGCCGTCAGCCGGCGAGCTGGTGCCGTCTCCCCAATTGACAATCATGCTGCCCGTGCCGCTGGTGTAGTCGGCCGGAGTGGCAAAGGGGTTGGTGTCCTCCCAGAGGGCGATATCGAAGGGGACGCCGCCATTCAGGGCGGAGCCTTCCGTCCCGCTGACGGCGGGGTGGAAGTCGGAATTGATGAGGGGCGCGTCAGCCACGCTGGCGGTAGCGGGCGCCGCGGTGGCGCGGCTGCTACCGTCGATGATGTCGGTTACGGTGATGTTCACCGGGTAGGAGCCGAAGTGGGTATAGATGTGGGCCGGGGTTCCGCTGATGGTGAAGCTCGGCCCGGCGCCGGAAACCAGGGCGCAGGGCGCGCTGCAGACCGTATCAGGCGAGCCGTCGCCCCAGCTGATGACCAAAGAGAACTCGCCAGCCGCCGGCGCCGGCACGGAGCGGTTGCTGGTGAAGGAGCCCACCGCGCCGAGGAAAGCCGTGCCTTCGGTCGCCGCAAACGGCGTAGCGGTCACCGCCGAGATGCTGGTGGTGAAGGCAGTGTCCACCACGATGATGGTTGCGGGAGTCCCGTCGGCCTCGCTGATGGTGATGGTGACCGTGGTGCTGACGTTGGTGAACGTATGTGGCGTGCCGCTGGCGTTCACGCGGAAGACGCCGGCGGTGGTGCCGGGGACACCCGGGGTCACGGTGGTGATGGTGCCGGCCGTATCCGGGCTGCCGTCACCCCAGTTGATCATGGCGGTGAAGCTGCCGGCCACCTCGGTGCCGCTGGGGTCGGTGAACTCCGCCACGTTGCCGGAGAAGCTGTCCACGCCCACCAGCAGCGGGCTGGCCAGGGTCCCGACGGTGAAGGTGGTGGCGCCGGCGACCGGGCCGACGTCGGCGATGGTGGCGGTGTCGGTGTCGCTATAAGGCCCGAAGGACTGGTCGGTGACGTCGACCGTGATCGGGTACAGGCCTTCGTTCAGGTACCGCTTACCGGTACCGACGATGTTGATGTTGTAGCTGCCCCCGCCGGCGCTGGTGATGGTGCAAGTGGCGGAAGGACAGGTGGTGGAGGTCGCATCGCCCCAGTCGATGGTGGCGGCGTAGTCAGCGCTGGGCGAGGCCGCGCTGGGATCGGTGAAGCTGGCGATGACCCCGGTGAAGAGCTGGCCCTCGTTGCGGGCCACCGGGTTGGCGGTCACGCTGATGACCGCCTGCGTGATGGTGGCGGTGGTGCCGACCGTGCCCACGCTGGCGTCGCTGATGTCGGTGACGGTGTAGGTGACGTTGTAAGGCGTCCCGTCGGTCTCGTTGTTGTAGGTGTGGTTCCGGCTGAGGGTGAAGGTCGAACCAACCGGACCGCTGACGTCGGCACAGGGCGCGCTGCAAACGTCGAGCGGGGTGCTGTCGCCCCAGTCAACGGAGATGCTGAACTCGCCCGCAGCGGCGCCCACGCGGCTGCTGTCGAAGGCCAGCACACCGGTGGCCGGCGTGCCCTCGGTAAAGCCCGCGATGGGGGTGGGAACCAGATTGCTGATGGTGCCGATGAAAGCGCTGATGGAGACCGTGTTGGTCTCGGTGCCGCCGGATTCGGCGTCCGTGATGGTGGTTATGACGGTGTAGGTGCCAGGGGCGGCGTAGTTATGCGACAGGGTGACGCCGTAGTCCTTGCCGCCGGGGCCGCTGGCGGTCTGGGCCACGCCGGCGCAGGGGGCGGGACAGTTGTCGGAGGTGGTGTCGCCCCAGTCCACGCTGATGTCGTAGTGAGTCGCGTCCGAGGTGGTGTTGTCGTCGTGGAAGTTGGCGACCAGGTACGAGAGCAGACCCGGATTGCCGTTGACGTCCGCGGTGGCCGGAGGACTGACCTCGATGGGGGTGTCCTGCACGGTGGCGGTGGGCGCGGTGCCCGGACTCACGGTAAAGACCCCCGGCGTGGTGTTCGAGATCGTGACGGTGATGGTGTAGGGCGAGGTCTGCGTAGCCAGCGGGTCGGAGTAGGTGTGATTGCCCGACACCCCGAAGACGCCGGCGCCGCCGGTGATGGTGACCGGCTGTCCATCGCCGGGGGAGACGCTGCCGTCACCCCAATCGATGGTGGCGGTGAACTCCGCGGTGGTGACGGGGAGGTCGTAATTAAAGTTTGCTACCTGGATGCCGGAGAAGGGCACGCCCTCGAAGGGGTCGGCGCCGCCGGGCTGCGGGTTGTCTCCGTTCACGGAGGAGAAGCCGCTGACCAGGAAAATGCTGACATCATCGCTGCCGTTGTTGGCGATGGCGACGTCGTCCAATCCGTCGCCGTGCAGATCGGCGACCGCAATACCCTGGGGAGTGGTGCCGGCGGCGATGGGCGGTTCGGCGGTGAAGACACCAGCCCCATTGTTCAGCAGCCCTACGCCGCCGGAAGTGGTCGAGACCGCCAGATCGGGGGAGCCGTCGGCGGTGAAGTCGCCGGCACCGATATCCCTGGGGGTGCCGGTCACAGCCACCTCGGTGGCGGCGGCCGGGAACGGATTGGCCACCGCGCCGGCGCTGAGCGCGATGCCCACGCCGCTGCCCGCGGTGTTCAAGGAGGCGGCGACGTCGAGGTCGCCATCCCCGTCGAAATCGGCGCTGACGATGCCGGTAGGCGCGGTGGTGGTGGTGATGGTGTCCAACGGAGCCGCTGTGAAAGCCCCGGCGCCGGCGTTGGTGAGGATGAAGATGCGGCTATTGCCGCCATCAGCCACGGCGAGCTCGGGAAGGGAATCAGGGGTGGTGCTGATGTCGCCCACGCTGGCCAGGCCGCCGGTCAGCGAGCCGGCGCCGGTCACGTTGGTCTTGACCGCACCGCCGCCGAAGCCGGCCGCGTTGCGATCGACGATGACGGTGTCGTTGGTGTCGGTGGCGACGATGTCGGTGTCGCCGTCGTTATCGGCGTCGATGAGGATGATGCCGCTGATGGTGTTGCTGGCGTCGGCGGCGTTGTTCTCCGCCGTCGAGGCGGTGAAGGTCCCCTTGGGATTGTTGGTCAAGAGCACGATATCGCGGCCCGAGCTGACCACGATGTCGGCGATCGCGTCACCGGTGACCTCCCCGATGGCGATGGCGAAGTTGCTGGCCACGGCGACACAGGCGGTCTCAGCCGTGGGGGTAGGGAAGGGACTGGTGCCGTCGCCGACAAAGACGCAGATCTGGCCGCTGAAGCCCACGACGGCGTCGATGTTGGCATCCCCGGTGACGTCGCCGAACGCGACTTGGCGTGGGGCGGTGCGGGTGGCGCTGCTGAGGGCGGTGCTGGTCTGCACGTCGCCGGCCCAGCCCGGCAGGGCGACAAACGCAAGAATGATGACGATCACCAACGTCTGGAAAAGGCGGCTCGGTGTCATGGCTTCTCTCCTGAATCCCTCAGTACCCTGTCCGGCGCGCAGACGCTCCGTCGCGGAGGGGTCTGCAACCACCACCTGGGGTCGTCCTCAAAGCTGTACCTGGGCCCGGACTGCCGTGAGCGGACACGCCTCCCGCGGGGGATGGGGAGACCGCACACGTCTTGGGGGAGAACTGCGGGTCGGGGAGGGGGCGATCGTATGCCCGTCGCGATCGCCGAGTCAAGCAACCCGGGCGCCGGCAAGGTGCCCGAAGTAACCGCTCGTGCTCCTCTTTCCCTTACCGCCACTGCTAACCGGCGGGACGCAAACGCGGTCCCGTCTTCTTCCCTTGCCGGGGACTCGCCGTCCTGTCCGCGGTCCCTGCTGTCAGGCCAGGGGCGCCACGCGGGCGCCTCCGCCTACCAAGTAAAGCGCACCGCCAACTGGATCTGGCGCGGCTCGTGGGCCGACTTGATGGTGCCGAAGTCGCCCGACGGAGTGAAGCCGTTGTCGCTAGCCGCGCTGATCGGGTTGTAGTAGTTGGCGCGGTTGAACATGTTGAAGAACTCGGCGCGCATGATCAGCATGCGGCCTTCGCCGAAGATCTGGAACCCCTTCTGTACCGCGAAGTTCATGCTGATCAAGTCCGGCCCGGTCCACTGGTTGCGGCCGGAGTGGCCGATGCAAGGCTCGCCCGGACGGGGGAGGAAGGTGCTGGTGCCCAGGCCGAGCTGCGCCGCCGGGCAGGCCAGCAGGCTCTGCTGCGGCAGGATGATGTCGGTGGACTGGATGGTGTTGAACGGGGTGCTGAAATCGGTGATCACGGTGCCGCCGATGTCGCCGCGCTGGGTGATGGCGCCGGCGATGGGGCCGGAGAAGATAGTGAAGGGCTGGCCGGTCTGGGCCACGAAAATGCCGCTCAGCGTCCAGTTGTCCATCCACTTGGGCAGGCCGTAGGCCTTGCTCAGCGAGGGGACGTCCCAGGTGTAGTCGATGACCACGCGGTGGCGGACGTCGAAGTCGGACGGACCGTAGTCGTCCACCAGGAAGTTCAGGGGGTTCTGGGGCAGGTTGTAGCGGCTGACCAGGATCTGGCCGGCGCCGGTGGTGGTGACAGCCCCGCTGCTGAAATCGATGAACGGGAACAGCGGCACGCTCTTGGCGCACAGCGGCGTGCGGCTGGGGTCGGCGATGGGCGTCACCAGCAGGCACCACGCCGGCAGGTTGCCGTTGGCGAAGGCCTGGTAGCCGATCAGCAGGTTCTGGGGGGCGATGGGCAGCGACGGATAGACGGCGTTCGAGGCGTTATCCAGGCCCTTGGCCCAGGTGTAGGTGGCGTTCACCCGCAGGCCGTGGAAGTCCTGGATGCGGGCCCGCGCCATCAGCGAGTGATAGTGCGATTCGGCCTGGTTGGTGAGGGTGAAGACCGGGAAATGCTGCATGTTGCTGCGCAGCAGGTCGCGGCTGATGTCGCCACTGAGCAGCAGGCCCTGGAAGCCGACGTTGCTCCATTCGTTCACAAAGTTGCTGTCGTAGATGACCGGCAGGTCCTCGGCCACGGTGCTCACGTAGCCGACCTCGAGCCCGACCTTGTCATGCACACGCTGCTGCAGCGAGACGCTGATCTGGCGGGAGAACGGGGTGGCCGAGTGGTCCACATCGCGGGCGTAGGTGGTGAACGGTTGGGCGACGTCGCTAAAGAACTGAGAGAAACCCGGGAAGGTGCGGTTCAGGATGTCGCTCGAGCCCAGGCCGATGGAGACGGCGCAGGGAGTGGGGCAGCCGATCTGCCCCAGCATGCCGTTGTGCTCGGAGAAGGGGATGGGCCGGTTGAACATCAGCTGCTGGGTATAGCTGACCGGGGTCTGGTCGTAGAACCAGCCCACGGCGCCGCGCAGCACGGTGCGGCCGTTGCCGAACATGTCGATGGCCATGCCGAAACGCGGGGCTACATTGTTCTTATCCGAGCGGGCGATGTTCTGCGCCCCAGTGGGGGACGTCTGGCATTGCCAATCGGACACGAAGCCGAAGCCCAGGAAGCCCTGGATGACCTGCGGGACCGAGTCCCAGCTGGCGGGGCTTCCGCAAGCGTAGCCGTAGGGGTCGGTGATGGAGGAGCCGTTCTGCTGCACCAGGCCGTTGGCACGAGGATCGAAATTCCAGATGCCGTCATTGGCCTCGGTGGGCACCGAGAAGTAGTCGTAGCGCAGGCCCATGTTGAGGGTCACGCGCGGGTGGATGCGGAAGGTGTCCTGGAAGTATCCCGACACGACGTACGAATCGAAGTGCCCGCTGTAGGTGGGATTGAACTGGGCAAAATCGAACGAGGGGAAGGCAAAGGCGCTGTTGCACAGGCCGTGGCAGCTCTCGGAATCACTGGTGAACTCGCCGATGTTCGAGGAGTAGATCATGCCGCGGTTGAAGGACCCGTTGAAAGCGTTGTTGTCCAGCTTGCGGAAGTCGACGCCGAACTTGAAGCTGTGCTTGCCGCGGGAGAGGGAGATGCTGTCGCCCACGAACCAGGTGGTGTCGCGGCGCCCGGCGGGCGTGCCCAGCGGCGCTCCCAGTCGCGCGAAGGGGAAGCGGAAATCGGCCCAGGGCAGCATGTTGCAGCAGTCCACCCAGGTGGTGAAGGCGCCGGCGGTGGCGAAGCCGGTGCCGCCCGGCGGTCGCTGGCCGCTGTACTGGGTGTCGAGGCCGTTCAGCAGGATGGTGGGCAGGGCGGTAACAGGCATGCCCAGCGTGCTGGCGTCGAAGCCGATGTCCTGCGCCTCCTCGGAGACGTCGAAGCGATTGAAGCCGAACCGCAGCTCGTTGATGGCGGTGGACGACAGTGAGCGCGAGAAGGTGATGCTCAGGTTCTGGTTGAAGGCGTTGCGCAGCGCGCCGTTGCCGGGGTAGGAGCCGGTCGCGGGTAGGGTGGCGTCGTGCAGCTGGTTCAGGAACTGCACCGCGTAACGCAGGGCGAAGCTGGTCTGCTCGGAGCGGCGGTAGTCGGCGCGGAACAGGATGTTGTCGACGTTGGTGTAGTTGGGGGCCTCGCCCTGGAAGAACTCCAGCACCCCGGGTACCGCGCCATCCGCGATGGTGTTGAGGTTGGAAGCCGGGAACAGCGACAGGATGTTCTGGTTCAGGACGTAGTTGGCGTCGGTGGGCGCGAAGTTGAAAGCGCCGGTGGCGAACGGATCGTAGGTGCGGTCGAAGGACGAGGGGACGCGCTCCAGCACGGCGTTGGGGTTGTCGATGCGAGTGCCCTCGTAGCTGGCGAAGAAGAACAGCTTGTCCTTGGCGATGGGGCCGCCCAGGTTGATGCCGAACTGCTTGGAATCGAAGCTGGGCTTGAAGCGGTTGTGCTGCGCCAGCAGGGTGGCGGGATCGAAGCGGGTATTCAGGCCGCTGACGCCGTTGGTGCAGGGCGTGCCCGCGGCACTGCCGATGCCGTCGGTGCAGAAGCGGAAGGCGGGGTTGCCGGCCCCGGCTTCGGCGTTGGCCACGTACTGGTTGTAGGTGAACGGGGTGAAGAACTCGGCGCTGGTGGAGGGCACCGCCACCGCGGTGGTGGGGCCGGCGAACGCGGCCGCCTTATCGAAGGTGGAACCGTTATAGAGAGAGACGTGGTTTTCGGCGTTGAGCGAATCCATGCCGAAGTAGCCGTAGCCGCTGCCATGGAAGGCGTTGCCGCCGCGGCGGGTGACCACGTTCACGGTGCCGCCCAGGTTGCGGCCATACTCGGCGTTCGCGGTGGAGGAAATGACGCGGAACTCCTGGATGGCGTCGTTCACCTGGAAGGGCACGGCCTGGTTGCTGCTGGAGGCGACGTTGTCGGCGCCGTCCAGCAGGAAGCTGTTCTGGCTGGGCCGGGTGCCGGCGACGCTGAAGGAGGCGCCCGCCAGCTCGGAGCCGGCCTCGGTGTCCTTCACGTTGGGCGTGATCAGGCCGAGGACGAGGAAGTTTCGGTTGTAGAGCGGGAGGGAGCGCAGCTGGTCGCCGGTGACGACGCCGCTGATGGAAGTGCTGACCGTCTCCGTGCGGATGCCCTCGCTCATGACCTTGGGGGCGACCGGCTCGGCGGGCCCGGTGGCGGTCTGCACCTGCTCGGTCAACGGGGGCAGGATCACGCGCTCGTCGCCGACGTTGACGGTGATGCCGGCGCGGATGTCCAGGGTCTTGGCGCCCTGGCGGGCGGTCACCTTGTAGCCGTCCGCGGGCGGGACCTCGGCGAAGTTGTAGGAGCCGTCGGAGCCGGTGGCGGTGGTGCGGGAGAAGCCCAACGCCGGGTTCTCCAGAGTGACGCTGACATCCGGCATGGGATTACCGGCCGCGTTATAAACGGTTCCATAAATGACGGCGTTCTGAGTAGCGGCGAACACAGCCGGGACCAAGAGCAGCAGAAGCCCAGCAACCAGCATGAAGCGGCGTGTAAGACGGCTCATTTCCCCTCCTCCGAGGAACGGGCATACGAATCCGGACTCCGACGCGGCCGACCGCAGCACACGTTCGCTCCACCAGCCCATCCCCTTCGGCCGGTCGCCTAAGCGGGCGCCCGGTCGAAGCCTGCACCTTCCTGATTTGGGTGCTAAGTGGCCGCAGTAATACCACTTTGCCGGGAAAAAGGCTACACAGAAAAGGCCTCTAAGGGGTTAAGGACTCAGGTGTTTACGAAGTGATAACCCCGATGGCAGGCGGTTGAAATCCGGCGAAAAAGGGACAAAAGACGGGAACCGCTCGCGCCGATGTACGTCGCAGCGGTGACGGACGTCACCGGGTCACGTGAGCTAGCGGGACGTGATATGGGTCACAGACGGCGCCCTGGGAGCGCGCTACGTTACGGTCAGCGGAGGCGAACATGAGACCCGCGTGGAAAGCGCTTCTGGTCCTCCTGGTGCTGGGGCTGGCGCTGGCCGCAGCCGCCAGCGACAAGGATGCGCCCAAGCCCAAGGTAAAGTACGACCCGGCGACCGAGGTCACGCTCAAGGGAGTGATCGAGCAGGTCACCGAGTACGAGTGCCCGGTGAGCGGGGGCGTGGGCGCGCACATCACCTTGAAGACGGGCGAGGGTACGGCCGAACTGCACATCGCCCTGGCCAAGTTCCTGAAGGAGTACGAGATCAGGTTCGAGAAGGGCGACGAGATCGAGGTCACCGGCTCCAAGGTGAAGCTGAACGATGCCGATGCCATCCTGGTACGGCAGATCGTGCGCGGCCAGAGCACCTACATGTTCCGGGAGAAGGACGGCAAGCCGATCTGGTAGCCGCCGCCGCCGTGGGGAGCGCGTTCCCTAGCAGGGGACGATGTTGTCCGCCTTGATGCCGCGCGTCGCGTTGCGCGTGTCCACCACCAGTCTGGCTCTCTTGACGATGTCGGCGTAGTCGTAGGTGGAGTGGTTGGTGACGATGACCACGCAGTCGTAGTCGCCGACGCGGTCCAGGGAAGCGCACTTCATCTGCAGATCGTACTTACGACCCTTGCCCACAAAGGGGAAGTAAGGGTCGTGGTAGTCCACCGCGGCGCCCTCCTGCTTCAACAACTCGATGATGGCCAAAGCAGGGGATTCGCGCAGGTCGTCGATGTCCTTCTTGTAAGCCACTCCCAGCACCAGGACGCGCGAGCCGTTGACCGCCTTCTTGTGGCGGTTGAGAGCGTTGGCGACGGCGCTGACCACGTGGTACGGCATGGAGGTGTTGACCTCGCCGGCCAACTCGATGAAGCGGGTGTGGAAGTCGAATTCCTTGGCCTTCCAGGAGAGATAAAAAGGATCGACGGGGATGCAGTGGCCGCCGAGGCCGGGGCCGGGGTAGAAGGGCTGGAAGCCGAAAGGCTTGGTGGAGGCCGCCTCGATGACCTCCCAGATGTCGATGCCCATGCGCAGGCAGAGCAGCTTGAGCTCGTTCACCAGCGCGATGTTGACGCAGCGATAGATGTTCTCCAGCAGCTTGGTCATCTCCGCGGCGCCGGGCGAGGAGACCAGGACGGTGCGGCGGAAGATGGAGCCGTAGAGGGCGGCGGCGAGGCGAGAAGCCGCCGGGTCGCAGCCGCCGATCACCTTGGGGATATCGTGTCGGGCGACGGTCTCGTTGCCCGGGTCCTCGCGCTCGGGAGAGAAGGCGACGTAGAAGACGTCTTCCGCCGCGGGCTCGTTGCTGCGCGCCACTCGCAGGCCGAGACGGTTCTTCTTCTCCAGGATGGGAACCAGGACCTCGTGGGTGGTGCCGGGATAGGTGGTGCTCTCGAGGACGATGAGCTGCCCGGGACGGATGTAGGGGGCGATGGCTTCGGCGGTCGCGGTGATGTAACTGAGATCGGGCTCGCGATACTCGTTCAGCGGGGTCGGGACACAGATGATGACCGCGTCCATGTCGGCGACGTTGGCGTAATTGGCGGTGGCGCTGAAGCCGCGGGCGCGGGCCGTCTGGATGTCGGCGGCCGGGATGCGGTAGATGTAGGACCCGCCCTGGGAGAGAACTTCCACCTTCTTGGCGTCGATGTCGAAACCGCACACCGGGAACTTCTGCTCACTGAAGAGCAGGGCGAGGGGCAGGCCGACATAGCCCATGCCAATGATCCCGACACGCGCCGTGCGGGCCTGGATCTTGGAGATCAACTCGTCGGGAAGCGCGACTCGGGCAGCAGAAGGATGCATGTGTGTACCAGATAAGAGTACCGGATTCTATCACGCGTCCAGGACCTCTCCTCGATGGTCGGGGAAGAGCCGGCGCGGTTCGGGGCGGACGACCCCTCGGCGGTGGGAGCGCTCCAGGCGAGCGGTCGCCAGCGCACAGAGGGCGAAGAACAGGGCCGCGTTGGCGGGGATGTGCAGGTTGAAGTCGGAGAAGCTGTGGACCAGCAGGCCGGTGCAGCCGAGCAGCGCGGCCAGGGTCATGGCCCCGATCATGCCGTACTCCCGCGCCCGCAGGCGGCGGAAGGCGGCGCGATAGAGCAACACGATGAACCACAGGACGGCGAACCCGCCGAGCAGGCCGGTATCGACCAGCGTCTCGAGATAGTCGTTGTGGGCATGATTCACGAAGTAATTGGTGTAGAAGGTGCGGAAGCGCGGGTAGGCGTCGGGGAAAGTCCCCAGGCCCCAACCCAGCAGGGGACGTTCGCGCCACATCGTCCAGGAATCGCGGACGATGTCGGCACGGAAGCCGCCGCTGTACTTTTCGGTCGCGGAGAAGGTGCCCAGGCGGTCGAGCAGGGCGCTGCCCCCCAGTCCGGCCACCAGGGCCGCGAACACCGCCAGGGTCACGACCATCGCCAGGGCCACCATGCGCCCGCGGCGTTTGCGCCACAGATAAAGCGCCAGGAACACCGCCTGGGCGGCGAAGGCCACCATCCCGCCCCGTGAGCCCGAGAGGAAGATGGAGGCGGCCATGACCGCGGCGGCCAGAGCCACGATCACCCGCTTGCCCCCCGTCACCTCTCCCCGGACGGCCAGGACCAGAGGGATGGGGACCAGCATCTCCATCAGCCCGGCGTAATGGTTATGGTTGACGTAAGGGCCGTAGGTCCAGCCCAGGTCGCGGGGCACGCGGATCCAGTAGAGGCGCCCGGCCTCGTCGGTGAACCCGTGGACGATGGCGAAGCCGGCGACCGCGAACCCGAAAACGGAGAAGCCGATGGCGAAGATGCCCAGGTCGTTTTCGGTGCGGAAGCAATGGTTGACCACGAAGAAGACCATGGCGCAGGCGAGCAGGCGCAGGGCTTCCGCGTAGGTGGCGTACCGGTAGGCGGTGGCGCCGAATAGAAGCTGGACGGTGACCAGGCCTGCGAAGAAGAGGATAGGGAAGAAGAGGGGGTTGGGGCGCAGCTTGATGCGCCCGGCGACCGCTTGTTTCCCGACCCAGGCCAGCAGCAGCAGCGCCGCTCCCACCTGCAGCAAGGTCCGCGACCAGAGCTCGGTGGCGCCGAAGGCGAGCGGCCCGAACATGAGCAGAGCGCAGACGCCATACACCAGCAGGCGGTTGAGGGTCGCGGCGCGGGCGTGCGCGCGGCCGTCGGCCGGGGCGGGGACGACGATCTCCGTCGCGACGATCTCCTCGCGGATGCTCATCGCTTGACCATCCGTACATCGTCCACCCAAAGCAGCCCGCGGATGCGGGTGTGAGCGGGCTGGCGGACGAGGCGAAGCTCCACCAGGCGCGTATCCGCGCCGGTGCTGAAATCGGTGACCACGGTGCTCCACGCGGAGGCGTCCTGGATCTCCTCCGATTGCGCGACCCAGGCCCCGCTGTACGTATCGCGAACGCCGAAGCGAGGAGCGTTGGCGCCCTCCAACCGGTCGGTGCGGACATCCGCGATCAACCGGTAGGAGGTTCGGGGCTCCACCGGCACGAACTGGAAGATCCCGGCATCGGCCACGGGCTCTCCCTGGAACGAAACGGCGAGGGAACGGCGGCCCCCGTGATAGACCACGGAATCAATCGCCAGGCCGACCTGCTTGCTGGACTGGTAGCGCCAGCCGAAGCCGCCGTTGAGGATGTCCTGCTCGAAGCCGGCGTTGAAGATGAGGTTGTCGTCGGAGAGGTAGGCTTCGAAGCCCGGGCTGATGCGCGCCAGGTCGCGCCAGGCCTGGTAGGCGGGCCGCACCTCGCCGTGCTCGATCAGGTAGTGGATGAAGCGGAAGGTGCCCTGCGGTTTGACGTCCTGGCGCAGCGCCAGCAGGCGTGGCCAGAGGCGCAACGCGGCCGCGGTCTGCTTCTGATCGACCAGCGTATTCAGGAAGGCGAGATAGGCGTCGGCATTGCGGGGGAGGACGTGCTCGGCGATGAGGTCCACGTCGCCAGTGGCGCGCCAGCAGAGTTCCAGCGAGGACAAAGCGGCCGCGGGGTCATTCCGCACCACCACGCCGAACAGCCGCAGGGCTTCCTCGCGGTCGCCGAGCGCGAGGTAGTAATTCGCCGCTTCGCGCAGCAGGTCGGGTGTGGTGGGATCGGCCTGGACGGCGTGCTGTAAGGCGCTCCCCTGGGCCGCGGTGTCGCCCAGCACCTGCTGTGCGGCGGCCAGGTCCAGCCAATAGCGGGCGATGGCGGGCTGCAATGCGGTCGCCCGCTGGTAGTTGCGCACGGCGGCGGGGAAGTCCTGCTGCGAAAAATATTGGACCCGGCCCAGGGCCCAGTAGTGCGATGCGTTCCCCGGCTCCAGTTCGATGGCGCGCTGGAGGGAGCCGGCTTCGAGGGTCGCGGCGTATTGCCACGCCACGTAGATCCGCACCACCAGCCCGATGTAGAGGCCCAGGAGCAGCAGCCCGGCCCCCAGGAGAAGGGCCTTGGTCCGGGCCGAGGGGAGCGGTATGCGCAGGATCCCCTTGCGGTTGCTGTCTCGATCGTCGGCGCTGGATCGGTTCAGCACGGCTCCCAGGGTCAGTTGCGGGTGGATTCCTCGTAGTAGTGACCGCCGTACTTCGAGCCGTAGTAATAGTAATGAAGGTCGGGAGACTGGAGGTCGACGGCGTTGACCACCACGCCCATGACCTTGGCCTTCACCTGCATC
>CAYTPH010000001.1:0-3958 GCA_964439635.1 uncultured Terriglobales bacterium | reverse complement strand
GCGATCGCGGGCGCGGCGCAGAGCTTCCTTGGTGGTCTGCCCGGAGCGGATGACCAGGATGACGGAATCCACTTCGACCGAGAGCAGGACCGCGTCGGTGACGGAGAGCGAGGGCGGAGTATCGATGATGACGTGGTCGAACTCCTCCCGCCACTTCGCCAGGTAGTTCTTCATCAGGGTGGAACCGAGGAGTTCCGCGGGATGCGGCGGAGGCGGTCCGGCGGGCAGCACGAAAAGGTTGGGCAGCTGAGGCGAGGGCAGGACCGCGGTCTCGAAGGTGTCGCTGCCGGCCAGCACGGTGCTCAACCCGGCCCGGGTCTTCATGCCCATCTTGTGGTGGATGCTGGGGCGGCGCAGGTCGGCGTCCACCAGCAGCACGCGCGCGCCCTGCTGGGCCAGCACGATGGCGGTGTTGATGCTGGTGGTGGTCTTGCCTTCCTGGGGCAGCGCGCTGGTCACCAGGATGATCTTGGGCGGCGCCCCCAGCGAGGAGAGCAGGATGGAGGTGCGCAGGGCACGGTAGGATTCCGCGATCTCCGACTTCGGCCGGGCGTAGGCCACCAATTCCACCACCTCGCGGCGAGGGCTGGCGGCGGCGGTGAGGGCCAGCTTCGGGCGGGCGACCCGCTGCTTCTGGTTCAGCTGCTTCATGCCCATGGGGATGATGCCGAGCGAGGGCAGAGCGGAGACGTACTGCACCTGCTCGGGGGTGCGCACGGTGTTGTCCATCATCTCCAGGATGAAGGCGAGGGCGACGCCGCCGCTCAGCCCCAGCAGCAGAGCCAGCGCAAGATTGCGGGGAACGTCCGGCTTGGCGGGAGAGGTGGGGACGCGGGCGGCGTCCACCACGCGGATGTTGCTGGACTTCAGGCCGGCGGAGACGCCGGCTTCCTTCAGCTTCTGCAGCAGGCCTTCGTAAAGCTCGCGGTTGGATTCGACGTCGCGCTTCAGCAGGTTGTACTGGATGGCGCGCTCGTTGAGCAGATTGGCTTCGCGCTTCTGCGCCTCCAGGGCGCTGCGCAGCATGCGCTCGCGGGAGAGCGCGGTCTGGAAGTCGCGCTCGACGCGCTCGCCGATCTTGCTGGTCTCGGCGGCGATGGCGCTCTGGGTCTCCTTGAGCTGGTTGCTGGTCTCGACCACGGCCGGGTAGGCGGGACCGAATTGCGCGTTGAGCTGGGCCATCTTGGTCCGCAGGTCGGCTTCCTGGGCGCGCAGCTTCTCCAGCAGCAGGGTCTGGCCGCCGGTGAGGTCGGGCTTGCCACCCTGGCTCTGGCGGAAAGCGGCGTCCTTCTGGATGCGCTCGGCCTCGGCGGCGGTGAGCTGGCGGTTGAGCTCGTCGAGCTTGGCGGTGGTGATGTTCTGCTTCTCGTCGATGCCCAGGATCTCGTTCTCGCGCTGGTACTTGACCAGGCGCTCCTGCGAGGTCTCCACCTTGATCTGCAGGTCGGCGAGCTGCTGGCGCAGCCACTCGGAAGCCTGCATGGTGGACTCGTACTTGGTCTTGAAGTTCTGCTCGATGTAGGTAGCCGCCAGAGTGTTAACAATCTGGGAGGCGCGGTTGGGATCGGGATCGAGGTAGCGCACCTCGATCATGCGGGTGTTGGGGATGGTGGAGATCTTCAGGCTGCTGCGGAAGCGCGCCAGCTCCACTGCCTCCTTCTGCGAGGCCGCCTGCGGCTGGGTGCCCAGCGCGATGGCAGTGCTGGCGTTGCGGCTCTCCAGGTTGCGCAGCACTTGCAGGGCGATGGAATCGCTCTGCAAGATCTTGACCTGGGTCTCGAGGCCGATGGTGTAGTCCCAGTCCTCGGAGGTCATGGAGCCGACGTCCTTGAAGTTCAGGATCTCGGTGTTCTCGCGGAAGATGGCGATGCGTCCGACGGCCTCGTACTCCGGCGTCATGCGCAGGGTGACCAGGGTGGCCAGGGTGAGCACCACCGCCAGGCAGGCCAGCACCGTCCACTTGCGTTTGACCAAGATGCGCCAGTAGTCGGCAAAGCCGGGCTCACGGGGCCCATCGAAGCCGATGTGGTGCGAGCGTGCGGCAGCGGGATCCCACTGCTGAAGCTCATTCTCCGGCGCGCGGATCAGGCTCTCAGAATCCACCGGCTCCCCTCATCAGGCGCTTGGACACACATCTATTACTCAGAAAGTACTCGCATTGTAACCCGGTTCGGCGGGGCTCGGGGACGTGAAAAGAGCGTCGAAGCACGGAAGTAACGCTCCAAGCCCACTTTGGAAGGCGCGAGGCATGCGCGCCGGCCGCCAGGAGAATCTATGCTCAGCCGCGGAAGGGAGGCGGTTCCCCGGCCAAGTCCTTCTGAGCGCGGATCTTCAAGGAGTCGCCCAGGCCCGTCAGGCCCAGAAAGAAATCGGCTAATCGCTTGCAGGCCCGCAGCGGTCCGGTGGCATGGAGGGCCGTTCCAACCGTGTAGGCGGTGGCCACGCGTTCATGGCCGTGCACGCCGTTCTGTCTATCGAGCAGGTGGATCCAATCGTGGGGGTCGATTCCGGAACTTTTCAAAGTGATGACGCTGAAACCGGCGCCCGCGAACAGTTTGCGGAGTGCGGCCGCACTGAAGAGGTGCAGGTGCTCGTCGCTCGCAGCAACGATCCAGCGTGCTCCCAAGAAGCGTCCGGAAAGGCCGCGGCCATTCGGGGTTGTCGCCAGGCACATGCCCCCCGGACGAAGAATACGGTGCAATTCCCGCAGGAGGGAGAAGGGGTCGGGCAGATGCTCAAGCAGTTCGCTGATCACGACAACGTCGAACACGCCGTCGGAATAGGCTGCCGATTCCAGTTCGCCGCAATGGGCTTTGACGCCGAAACCACGGGCGCGCTCTACGGCGGCCGTGGAGACTTCCACCCCGTGTACATCCCAGCCATGCCTCTGAGCTTCGCGCAGCAATCCGCCGGATCCGAAGCCGACATCCAGCAGGAGGTTCGTCTTCCGGTGGAGCTCGAAAGAGGCGACCAACTCGGCGAGACGCTCACTAACGTATGCTGGCTGGCTGACAGCACATGGCGTGTAGCCAGAGTCATAATCGTAGACCGCGCAGTACCGGCGGTATAGCGTTCCGCAGTCGCAACACCGAAGGAGCGGCGTGTCAGGGAGTTCCGCCACCTGACGGTATCGTGGCGAGCCGCATAAACACGATGATCGCGTAATCATCAGTCCTGTTTATTCTAACCCTAAGTTCTCGTCGGGACGGAGCAAGGACTTTGACTCGTGGAACACACCGATTGGTTCTTGGTAGGCTAACCGCGAATCCCCGAATCGCCCCGTGTCCGTGATGCGGATGGTGGTGCTGCGACCAATGCGTGAGGAAGTCCGCCACAAGGCCTCGCCGGGCCTGGCCGACTTCCTATGCGCGACCACGCGTCAGCCGGCGACCCTCCTCATGGGTGCACGGCGGTGAGCGACACACCTGAGATCCCTCATCTGGAGACGGTGCAGGAGACCACCCCTGCCCGCGTGTCGCGACGGCTGATGCGAGGCGCCGGGATCTACGCCCTCGCCAACTTCGGGGTGCGTGTTCTGAACTTCCTGCTGGTGCCGCTCTATACGAGGTTTCTCGCGCCGGAGGAGTACGGAACGGTCAACCTGGCAGAGATAGTGGCCCTGGTAGCGGTACTGGTGTTCAGCCTGGGAGTGGAAGGTGCTTTGCGCCGCTTGTTCTTCGACTTCGCTGAAGAGCGATCCAGGCTGGAGTGTTACGTCAGCACCGCCTTCCGCTTTGGCCTGATGGCGATCCTCGGAGGCACTGCCGCGTCACTGGCTGCCGGTCCGTTCCTGATGCGCTGGCTGGCACCGCAGTTCCAGGTCCCCTTCTTTCCCTACATCGCGCTGGCTATCGGGACGGCAGCTGCAAACCGTGTCCTGGAATTCCGGATGGCTCTGTACCAGGCGGAGGAGCAGCCCCGGAAATACGCGGTTCTGTCGACCGTGTTCTTCCTGGCG